>JAFGJI010000097.1 GCA_016929175.1 Thermoplasmatota archaeon
ACCATCTATGTAGAGGTCGTTGGGGAGGATGCGAACGATCTGACACAGAACAGAGCGTTCATCAACATAACCTCGGATGAGACGATGAAAATACCTCTGGTGATGCCGATAAATGAAACAGGTATAGCTACCGGAGTTTACCGAGGTGAATTCACGATATCAAACTCTTCGAGGATGTTCGAGAACTATACCATATCCTCTGCAGAGGATTCTTCCAAGAGAGCCAACGTCATGGTATGTGAGATGGTAAGGATCGGACCGATGGACCCTGTCAGGGTAATGAATGAGGACGAGGAATATCGCGTCCAGTATTCGAACCTGGGATATGCCGATGATCCGACCTGGACCTACAGTATAAAATGCGATTGGTTGACGTTCGATAAGGATACGCTCGTACTGTCCGGGACACCCGACAACGAGGATGTCGGGACCGTATCGATATCGTTCAATCTCAGAGACGATGTAGGTCATTTCGATGTCCAGGAGTTCGTACTTACCGTTGTGAACGTTTTCCCGATAATAACAACGGAACCTGTAACGGAAGTGAAGGAAGGTGAACAGTATCACTGCGATTTCGATTCCACGGATGACGGAATGGGGAACATAAAATGGTCGTTGATAGGGGCCAACACATGGATGTCGATAGATGAGACCTCGGGGTGGTTGACGGGGACACCAACGAACGAGGAGGTCGGAGTCCACAATCTCTCAGTGATAGTGAACGACGGCAATGGAGGTGTCAATTCGACATCGTTCCAGCTGACCGTCATAGATCTGAACATGCCTCCGAAGATACTATCTGTTGATATCAAAACGGGAAAAGAAGGAGAGAGATACTACCGGGACTACGAGGCTCACGATCCGGACAATACAGAGGACTTCATCTGGGAGCTCACAACGGATGCGAACTTCCTGACGATGGACACCGAGAAAGGTATAGTGGAAGGCACTCCGGGTCCGTTCGATGTTGGAGATTGGAACGTAAACGTCACCGTGAAGGACCTTGGTGGCTTGATGGACAGTCATATATTCACTCTGAATATCGAGGACGTTGACAGCAAACCTGTCTGGATAGATATACCGACAAATATTGAACTCAAACATGGTGAATATTACTCGTTCGACGTGAACGCATCCGACCCCGATATCAATTCGTTCACAATCTACTCGATAGAATCGAAACCTATATCAGACATACAGATCGACCAGGAAACCGGTATTATCGAATGGACCGCATCGATACATTGGTTCTCTCAGGAACCGTACAATCTGAAAGTGACCGTCAAGGTAAGCGATGGTCTGAACTTCAACCTTCACACGTTCACCATAACTGTAATCGCAAGCGAGTCTCCTAGTTCAACGATAGTAGGTCCGGGAAATGGTGAAAGGACCTCCTCGAAAGTTATCACTTTGCAGTGGGAAGGGACCGACCCGGAAGATGATCAACTCACATACGACCTATACCTGCATGAAACGGAAGCATTCGTTGCAGGGATGAGAGAAGAGGCCCTCTATTTCCAGGAACTGTCAGCGACCAGATTGAACGTATCCGACCTTGATCCTGGAAAAACATATTACTGGAGTGTTCTCCCGAACGACGGGTGCACATGTGGGACCTGCACCAGCGGAATACATACTTTCAGGGTGAACTACTGTCCCACTTTCAAATACGTTGACGACCAGGAGGTTCCTGCCGGAACGAACTTCAAGCTCAAGGTCTCCTGCACCGATCAGGATACTGAGGACATACAGAATTTGAGTTTCTCTCTCCTGGAAGCTCCTTCGGGTATGACCATTTCAGAGGAAACGGGAATGATCAGGTGGACACCTGAAGATGATCAGATCATGCTCCACACCGTCACGGTACAGGTTACCGATGGAATTGATATCAATTCTCTCACCTTCGAGATAGAGGTAACTGGGGGAGAAACATCCACCTCGACGTTGTTGATTACTATAGCAATTGTTGTGGTGGTCATATTACTGTTAGCTCTTGGGATATTCTTCTTCCTGCGGAAGAAAAAGCAAATGGATGCTGAAGCATTAAAGAAAGGAGAGGAAGAGAGGGCTGCTCTTGAGAAAGAGAGAGAGAAAGAATACCTCTCATACGAGCAATTATATGGAGTTCCGGCTCCTGAGAAGGAAGAGGGAGGAATGACCTCGAGAGAGCTTAAGGAATACATACATGAAAAGATCGAGGAGCTGGAGGAGTAGGATACATAGCAACGATATTTTTCAGACAATAAATTCTATATAGTAAAATGTTCATCGTATAGTGAACATTCAAAAATATAGTGAACATATATTGCCTGGTGATCCTTTGAAAAAGATCCAGCCGAAGACGTTCATCGTCATGAACCAGGTCCTGGAAAAAAAGGTATTCTCCCAGAGAATGATCTGGAGGTCCTGCAACAACATCACCGATGTATCGATCGGACAGGTCAACAAGGTCTTCAATGAGCTTATAAAAAACAATTTCGTGAAAGAACTCTCAAAGCTCGAGATGAGATACGGAATAAAGCGTTATATCGATGTTGATCTGAGCGAGGAAAAAAGATATCCGAAATACTATCTGCAGGACCCCATCGGTCTTTTAAAATATATCTCGCTTTTCAGATCCATGAACGATCTTAGGGTTTTCGAATCGAGCGTTCATGCTAAAAAGGACCAGGTTATCGAAGAACTGGGAAAACAGGGTGTGATATTCTCGCTGGGCACGGCCATGGAAAAGACCTCATCGTATTACAGGTCAGACGAGATCACTTTCTACTCGAATGCCCCTGACATCATAATTAGCAATATGAGAAATGCGATCCATGGAGATACCAAATTAGTATGCTTTAAAATGGACTTCCTTGACAACATACACGATGTTTGTTCCGATGGATTTTTCCGAAAGGACGATGACGGTGTCATTTATACAGGAGAGGTCCAGACAGTGATCGATATGTTCTGTGATGGAAAGAGTATGTACACAAAGCCATTGTTGGAAAGGATCTGGGGAGTGAGTATTTGATCTGGGCGAGGTATGATGAAAAATGGACAAGATTGTCCTTCGATGAAATGATCAATTTCAGCAGATGGATGAACGATCTTATAGGTTATTTTCCTACCATTGTGGGTGGTTGGGCTGTTTTCATGTACAATCAAAGAGGCTTCGGGTCAAGGGATATCGATGTTGTAATTCCTACAAGAGAAATGAAGGGAAGGGTCATTGATCGGTATCTGATGAACAATGGGTATCAGGTCAGGAAAAAGGCATTTGGTGAAATGGAATGGATCAAGGAACTCGAGCCCGGGAATCCATCCTCAGAAACTTACCTCGATGTCTGCACTTTGGAGGACCGCAATATTGTGCACGGAACTGATATTGAGATACCATGGAAGATCGCGCATGATCATCAGGTCATGAAGGAATTGGATGGAACGATGATCTACGTACCTTCACCCGAAGCATTGCTGATCCTGAAGGTCAAGGCAGCCTGGGACAGGAATCATGACATCCAAATAGGTGGAGGAACACCATTTCTGCAGGACAAGGTCAGAAAGGACAGGTTCGATATCGTCTCGATATTGAAGAGCTGTTCCCTAGAAAAAGAATTGACAGCAAGGATGGTCAATGCTCATCATTTCGAAGTATACTTCAAGGATGCAGTTGCCAGGGCCATTTCCGATCGGGAATCTATAGTTGCTCATGGTCTGTCTGATGATGATCTTTTCTCACTTGAAAAAAAGGTATCCTCGTTGCTTCTAGCTCTGTGATCCATAAAATTACACCATTTCATTGAAAACAGTTTGGTGTGTATTGAGAGCAGGACTCGACCTTGAATGTCAAAGAACCGTTCCAATCTGTATTTATGTCCTCCAAACGGATGTTCCGATAGCGGCGGATGATGGAGCAGAACTTCATCTCATACTAAGCAAAGCATTAAATCTCCGCTAGCTAGATGATAACACAGGATGTGGTCGGAGTGACGGAAAGAAAGTTCAATGTCAGATTGACGGTACTCATCGTGATCATCTCCGCACTGGCTATGATCAGCTTGATCTTCGGTGGCATTCTCATCTACGAGAACCTGATCTACGAAGAGCCGAAGGAAAAAGCATTGCTCCAGGTGGAAGAGGTGTATTTCGACTACGAGGGATACTCCTTGGGTGAATACCATATAACGGTCAACGCTTTCATTTCCAACGTGGGGGACGAGGACTGCGACATGAGGATAAGGGCCTTCGCGGTGGATGAGAGGTCGAACCTGGCCATGGACGATGCCGAGACGGTCTCCGAGGTCGTCAGTGCGGACACCACGGTGGAGACCTCCTTCGAGATGTCAGTTCTATACAACGGGACCTTCACCGTTGAGCTGATGATCTTCAAGGACGACCTGATAACCGTGAAAGGATACGGGAAGGTCAGCCTCTCCGACCGCAAGATCGGAGGAAAGGACTACCTGGATACGGTGACCGATGAGCCATCGGAAGACAAGGAGGGAGGAGACCTCCCGTTCCCCGCCATCGGTGCGGTCATAACATGCATCCTGCTGGCCGCGCTTGCATCTGCCGTATTCAAGAAGAGGAGGTGCAGCAGATGAGGTTCAGCAACAGGGACATCATCCTTTCCTTGGCAGCGGTCCTTCTACTGGTCGTCACCGTAGTGCTTGGATATTTTGTTTTCAAAGAGGAAGACAAAAAGGAATCAGACCTGAGGGTGGAAGATGTCCAGTTCATCATGAGAGGGGCGGACTCCGAGAGGTCGAGGATAGAGATCGCCGTATTCATCTCCAATATCGGGAACGAGGATGTGAGCAAGATCAAGATAAGGGCGTTCACGGTCGAGACCGGCAGCAATCTTGCCATGGACGATTCCAGCACGACCCTTACCGATGTCAAGCACCAGACGACGGTCGAGGGCAAGCTCATGGTGGAGATACCCAACGACGACTCCTATCGCATGGAGCTGTTGATCTTCAAGGATGACAGGCTGGTGATCCGGGGACATGGGACCATCAACCTCGAGGATGTGGGCGCCCCGGACGATTACAGGAACTACCCCTCCGACGATGATGACGTAGATGACGAAGGTATAGCACCATCTGGAGCTGCCTTCAGCCTCCTTGGGGTCGCCTGCGTGTTCTTCCTGATCGTGTGCGTCATCGTCGGAGTGATCATATACGTCTCCGTGAAGTCAGGAAAGGAAAGGAACAAGGGCAAGGTATTGCTCAGTGAAGGACCGCTCCCGCCTCCGATGATGAGAAATTGGACCGAACCCCGACGGGAGGAGATCGAGAATGGGCCCGGGGGCGAGCGGAGTCACGAGAATGGACCGAAAGGAAAAGCAGCACCTGGACTGCGGATACCAGATGTCCCTCCCCCGGTAGGTGAGGATGAAAACACTCCCGCAGAACGGTCCGGTTAGCCGATACGGTGCTCAGGAAGGTAAAAAGACCATTATGGTGGTCCCGCCCTTCCTGCCACCGGGGACCTGGTCCTCGAACCAGAGCCTGCCGTTGTATCTCTCCGTTATCGCCTTGACGACGTTGAGCGACAGGCTGACCACATGAGGTTCTCCATCCTCGGTGAGGCTCCGGGTCATGACATGCCCGCGGTTTGCCACCGAGATATCGAAGGCCTCGTTGAAAAAGGATAGAAGGTATCCCTTCTTCTCGTCGAATTCCCATTTCCGGAGATCGACCTTCAAGACCACTTTCTCATCCTTCGTGCCTTCGATCTCGAACTGGAAGATGTTCTTAACGAGTTCGTCGAATAGATCGTCGCATGTTATTCTCACCGGGGAAAGTCCCGGATCGTGCTCCAGTATCAGGGTCCTGTCCGGATACTGCCTTTTGATGACATCGAAGTTGGTGACTATGCCCTTCGATACATCGGTCCTTTTCAGAACGGGCGCTTCCTTCTGGACCCTGGCAAGCACCTTGACCTTGTGCACCATGTTGGAGGAGCGCCTGATCTCGTTCCTGACAATATTTATGAACCTCTGGGTGGCATTGGACCTGTTGACCCCGGATTCCATCATCTCGAGGAAACCCAGAACGGAGGTGTTGATGTTGGAGATATCATGGGAAAGCAGGTCCATGTAGAATTCGGTCTCCGATTTTGATCGCCTGACCCTATCCTCCATGATCGACCTCCCGGTCACGTCCCTCCTGATCCCTCTGACTCCTTTGAAGAGGGAGTCCTTGTCCACCCTGACCATGGAAACCTCGAAGACCCTCTCTCTCTCCCCCGACCATTTCCTCTCTATGGCCTTCACCTCTCCCTTGGCGATCACTTCGTCGAGCATCCTGCGGATCTGCCTCTCATCGAACCCTGACCTGATATCAGCACCGAGCCATATCCCTTTGTCGCACTGGTCGGAAAAACTCCTGTTCATCAGTGTGAAATATGCTCCATCCAGGAACTCCTGGACCGCAGTCTCGGTATCGGACGCGACATTGATGGGGACCTTGAGCTCGGCCTCGAATATCCCCTCATCCAATCTTTCGAGTATGTCCATGGTCTTCTCTCTTTCCATATCGATCCTCTGGTTCAGCAGCGAGTTCACGACGGCCGGAGATATGTGTTCTCCTATGTGATCCAGCAGTTTCAGGTCCTTTTCGGTGAAGTAGTTGGGGATGTCGCTTACAAGCGCTATGATGCCGATGAGCTCCCTTCCCGAGACGACCGGGGTCACGACCGCGCTCCTGTATTTCAGCATCTCCACGACGCCCTTTGTTGATCTTTCGTCCATCGCCGAGTCCTTGATTATCATCCCCTCGCCGGTCTCGGCAACCCTGCCCGTCACGTTCTGTCCAAGATGTATCTTCTGGTAATTGACCGCATAGTTCCTGTCCAGGCCGAAGGTGGCCTTGAGCTCGATCTCGTTGGTGGCCCTGTCCATGAAATATATGGCACCTCCGGGCGCCCCGAATCCCTGGCATAGTATGGAAAGTATGTTCGGAAGCAGCTCCGTCGGTCTCGAGTACGAGGAAACGACCCTCCCGATCTCGGTCCTGATATTCAGCTCACGCCTCAATATGACAAGCTCTCCTTCGGCAGGACCATGGGTATCGGGAGGCGGTCCTTGCTCATGCTGGGACTCCTCATCGGGAATATGGTTCCGGGTCAATATCGAAATCAACTGTTTCTAAATACTTAAAGATAATCCGGCAAATATCGATGGGAACAAATGCGATACCGCTGACCTGGTGATCGATGGAACTCCCATTCCAGGATAGCAGTGGTTCTCCATCATGTAATGACCGCAAATCATTAATGGCCGCTCTTCCCTTTATCGAGCATGGCATCCAGGGAATGGTTCGCATCACGCAAAGGGAAGGCGGTATCGATCGCAGTGGTGATCCTGCTTTTGATCGGAGGCCTGTTCCTCATCCTTCAGGGCAGGGAGAAGGAAAGGGAACCGAGGTACGAACCCGACCTGGACCTCCCATCGAAATACGTCATACTGATGGATGCCCCCAAGGACAATGCATCCATGATGTTCTCGGCAATGCTCTCGTCGATAGCTGTGGACAGCACGGGAGGTTACCACCCGATGTTCATACTCGAGGAGGAAGGAACACTCGACGAGCATCAGCTCGACACCATAGAGAAGATGGGCCTGGAGTCGTATGATTTCCTTCTTTTCACGGAGGATCCCGACAACCCGCCCGGTGTCTCCACCCAGATAAAGATAGCGGCCACGCTGGAAATTTCCTCCTCGGCCCTCGCAAGGTTCAAGGGATTCGACGGATTGCTCCCTGTATCGAGCTACGAGGAAGCCCTCTGGGCCGCACCGATCGCCAACAAGAAGAACCTGGTCATGGTCGAGGGAGATGCCACGTACCGGTCGCAGGAGGAAGCATGGCAGGATCTTCATGAGCTGGGCGTCCCCTTTGACTACGTGATGGTCGTGAACCCCCTTGATGCCACGACCGAGATGCTCCATTCCTCGGCGGGATACGACACCTATGATGATCAGTTCCACATCCCGGCCCTCTCGGCGGTGGCAGGGGAGGTTGCTGCTTTCAGGAGCGCTTACGTGATGACCTCATACGAACCTTCTCAGGAGGATATCGGCTACATGGACCATGAGCTGAACCGGAGGGCGATAGGTTATTACCTGGAGCTAAAAAAGGCCGTGGAGGAATACGGACTTCCGAGATACGTGACGCTTGTGGGTTCGGCCTCTGCCGTACCGCAGTTCCAGCTGCCCGACGAGACCGATGCGGACCCGGAGAACGTCGAGGGCGACTATCTGGTCAGCTCGGATGTCGTATACGGTTTCCTTGGAAGTGACCCCTACTACATGGATTCCGCCGTGGGACGACTCGTGAACCTCAACGTCCAGGGCATGAGCAACCAGATAGTAAGGACCTATCTCTATGACCAGCACGAGGATGTTCTGTCCATAGACTACCAGGCAGGAGCCAGGGACGTGAACTGGAAGTCCCACGGAACGTCCTTTTCAGGATACGAGATCACCTACAAGAGAGGACAGGTCACCCCTGCCAGGTTCTGGTGCCGGGATGCCGAGGACGAGGGGATGACATACGATTACATAGGGCCTTCCAACATCGGACGGGACATCCTGGCCGGGGACGGGGTCGATCCGAAGGGGCCGGATGACATGAACAATGCCATGGAGGCTTCCGGCTTCGTCGCCTACAGGGGCCACGGTTCGGAGTATGGCTCCCTCTACATGGTGCCCTATGCCATCACGGGTGATGAGAGTGCGGTCCTCAGGGGAGAGGAGGTAAGGGACCTTCTCCTGCCCCCGCAGGTCGGATTCTGGGTCGCATGCATGAACGCCAAGATCCACGGATCGGGCTGGTGGAAACCTGCCGAACCCATCGAGGTAGAACGGACTTTCGCCTTGAACTATCTGTACGGGGGTGCTGTTATAGCGGGAGGCGCGACCGAGGTCAGCTTCTCCAACGTGGCACAGGACACAACATCTGCGACGGAGGAATGGCTTCCGGGCTTCATCAATCCCGACTGGAGCGACGACAATTATGAGTGGGACCTCAACGATGCCTGGTTCGCGTTCTTCTGGGACGCCATCCTGAACAATGAGGAGCAGTACGGTACGGTGGGGGAATCCCTCAGATGGGCGGAGAACCGCTACATCCACAATCCCAACCGCGGGCATCCGGTCAGCCCCCTTGTCCAGGAACATGATGACCCTGACTGGTCCGGGGGACTGCTGGGGGCGCACTGGAAAGAGGTGTCCATGTTCGCCATCTACGGTGACCCGGCCTTCTCACCTTATCCGAACAACCCCGGGGAGGGCTCGTACCGTCCATGGACGAACGGACCCGATGACACCGGGGAGCCCTGATCATGGCTCCATTACCTGAAGATGCCCCCTCCCCCTGATCAGAAGGACAGGAACGCCGCTCTTCCTCAGGGAAGCCCTCAACTTTCTGTCCTGTGTCATAACCATCCAACCGGTCTCCCTGGCCAGATTGAAAATGGGAGCGTCCCCCTTCCCCTTGATGTCCACGCATGGATATTTCCCTGCCAGTTCCAGGGCGGCTTTGACCCTCCAATCACCCTTCTTCGCGAGATCCTGCAGCTCCCTTATTACCGAGGAAGGTACCAGGATCTTTCTGCCCGGAGCTGCCTTTTCTATCTCAAGGTCAAGGTTAAAACCGAACTCGAACGGGGAGAGGAGTGCATTTGCATCGAGGATCAGGCAGTTATCGGGGAGGTCCTCTCTCCGGAAAAAGCGTTCGGTTCGTAGGGGGGGGTCCGGCATGAGGGACCTCCTCAGAGGATGATACCGTAGCCGATAAGGCGGAACTTGCTGCCCACCCTGCGGGAGATGGCGACCCTCTGTCCCTTGTCGGCGCAGACCGGCATTTTCAGGGTCATCTCCACCTTGCTGTCCTGGGGGGAGGTTACTATGCCCACCGTGGTGGCGGTTCCGATGTTGAGCATTAGAACCTCCTTGGTCCTGATCATATCCACCTTGACCTCCTCGTCGAGGCCGACAAGGTAATCCATGAGGTGGGTTTCGAGGGAGAGCTCGTGGACCACCGGAGGAAGGGTCCCTGGTTTACCGACAACCGACCCGATGAGAGAATCGGATTTGGTAAGGTTCGGGTCCAGGCCCGTTCCTATCCCGACGAGACCTCCGGGTGTAAGGACCTTTCTCTTCAACCCGCCCGCGAGCATTGATGTAACCCTGGTTTTGAGTGGATGGAACTCCACACGCGAGGAGCCCTTCTCCTCCACCTTGATACCGGGTCTTATCTCAAGATCGTCGTTCTCCCTGACCTCGCCCTGGAGCAGGCTTCCCCCGAGAACACCTCCCGTAAGGAGGTGATAATCGGTACCGGGTTTGTTCACATCGAAGGACCTGGCTATGTACATCCTGAGGGGCAGCTTCGGGTCGTGGACCTTGGTCTTGATGGTCTTTTCTATAAGACCGATGAGCAGGTCAAGGTTCGATCCGTGATGAGCGGAGACAGGGAGGATCGGAGCTGTCTCGGCGACCGTTCCCTTTACGAACTCCTTGATCTCCCTGTAGTTCTGCATGGCCTTTTCCTTTGAGACCAGATCTATCTTGGTCTGGACGATTATCATGTTCTGTATGCCGATGAAATCCAGTGCCATCAGGTGCTCCCTGGTCTGGGGCTGCGGGCACTTCTCGTTCGCAGCTATCAAGAGAAGAGCGCCGTCCATGATTGCAGCTCCGGAGAGCATGGTCGCCATGAGCGTCTCGTGGCCGGGAGCGTCAACGAAGGAGACCGACCGCAGGAACTCCCCCTTGCTCCCGCAGTTGGGGCATTTCGGCTTGTTGGAGTAGCACCTTGGGTCCTCGCATTTGGGGCATTTGTGGAACTCCGCGTCAGCATATCCGAGCTTGATCGTGATGCCCCTCTTGATCTCCTCCGAATGCGTGTCGGTCCATACGGCTGAAAGCGCCTCCGTGAGCGTGGTCTTGCCGTGGTCCACGTGTCCTACCAGACCGATGTTGACCTCAGGTTGGGACTTTACCTTCATTTATTCTCTCCTTGCTTGATCTGTTCCTCGATGGGCCTCGGGCCGAAGGAGGTCACCTTGAGGTTGATCTGGACGATATCGGCGGATATGGTGCCGCCCCTGACATATTTTCTCCTTCTCTGGCCATCACTTGCGGGATGGAAACCGACACCCCCGGAGAGGACGATCTTCTTCCTCTGCTGGCCGGGAAGGTCCCTTCTCATGGGGAAGCCATCCTTGTCTGATCCCCCGGTGATCCTCAGTTTGTATCCGGGAAGGGAGACGAAGAGGCCGTCGAACTCGTCCCCGATCTTCATTCCGATCAGTCTGTTGGCGTGCTGGCCGGAAACCATCGTCTGGTATGTCCTTCCGTTCTTCACATCCGCGATGACCGCCTTGAACTCGACCATTTCTTCACCTCGTATCCATCTGTTCCGGGAGGGCGCTCAGATCTTCATGATGTTGTCGGCTATCTGCTTCCTGACATCCTCGTCAAGCGGGATGGTCACAGAGTTCTTGTATCTCTTCTCATCGTTGGTGGTGAAATATCCTCTGGATATGGAGATGAACTCGCTCTGACCGCCGTTCCCCATCACCGCCCTCTTTCTGGCCACTTCTATGAAGTTGTTCTTCCCGAAGGGAATGTTCTTGAACTCTATGGTTTCAAAATCGACCATACCTGATACCTCCTGGTGGAGTGGGGGGAGTATCCAGTTGCCATATATAACGTTTTGTCCGCCTCTAGTATACTATAAGGTGTGATATATTTGGGAGGAGGTTGAGATAAGAATGACCAATGTTTATAAATCAAGAAACGTTAATCGATGACGGTTAGGGTCCGCGAAGGACAGCTGGATGAATATATCCACAAGGTCCCGCGAACGCTACGGATGCCCCCGAGGTGGTATCGATGCATCGGAGTGGACACTTCAACGGAACCGCTTTGCTACTGACAACCATACTTCTGCTCGCAGCAGTGCTCCCGGTCCTTGGAACGGCCGGAGCCCTGACGTTCGGAAAGGATGTTCATATCAAACCCTACGATCCCGATAACAGGGACCAGAGGAACTTCGACATATCCGCTTCCGGCATGGATGACACTGCCGAGGTCTATGTTGTATACGAGGACCTGTCGGCAGGGGCCAACGATCCGCACGCCTGGTTCCAGCGATCCCTCAATGGCGGGCACTCATGGCAGGCACCCATAGATATGATGAAAGCCGATCCGGCAAGCGGAGACAAACAGATCGGCCCGGTGATAGATGTCTATGAGAACAAGACAGCCAGGGTCATAGCGGTTGCATATCTTGATTCGACGTACAGGACGATACCCGCCCTGACGGAGTATGTGATCGTGGTCAGGACCTCCACGGATTCCGGCGCCACATGGTCCGCTGACAAGCTCGTGACACCCACCTCCATGAGCGGGTACCCCTCGAGCAAGATCAAGGAGATGGACATGACGTTCGATCCCTACGGGAACATCTTCGTCACATGGACCAATATCGATCCTTCCAACGCCCAGATAGACATAGCATACTCCACGGACCTTGGTGTGACATGGAGCACCCCGGTCGCCGTCAAGACCCAGCCCGATGCTCCGGACCCGAACTGGGCACAGAAAAGATCTACTGTGGCAGCGAACGGTCAGTATGTATTTGTAGGATGGGAGGTCAACTACGATTACAAACCGGACACATACATGTCCAGGGCACCAAGCTCGAACCTTGCTGGATATCCCTCTCTGGTATTCGAAACCGCAACGAGGATACCCAAGCCCGTAGTGTATCCGATGTATCAGAGCTACCTTCCCAACATGGAAGCAGATACGAACGGTGTGCACCTGACATGGTGGGACTTCTCGACAGATAAAAATGGAGCAAATAACGAGGACATAGGCAATGATAGGCCGTGCATCAAATACACGATGTCGACCGACAACGGCGCCACATGGGGTGTCAGCGGAAATGACAACATCATCGTGAACGTCTCCCAGGATGCAGACAGGTGGCACGGGCGCCCGGATATAGGTATTGGTGCCGATGGGACGATAGCCATCAGCTGGATGGATTACACCCTGGGGAACACCAACATCTTCACCACCACCTCGACGGATGGCGGCACCACATGGTCGAAACCCGCTAGGGTCAACGATCATGCACCCACCATTTACAAGGACGAACCCAGGGTCGCCTTGGATTCGGGAGGGGCCGCACATGTGATCTGGTGGGAGAGGGATCCCGATATGGCGGATATGGACCTCAAACATGCCAGATCGATAGTGAACCAGGAGCCGGAGCAGATAGACGACCTCCTGCTTCTCGTGACCGACGAGAGGTACGCCCTTGTCAGCTGGACGCCCAATCGGGAGCCCGACTTCAAGAGATACAAGACCTACATTTTCGAGGGTCCCGATTTCGTTCCTTCGGATGTTGAATGGCCCGAGGGCCCGCTCTATAATAGATCCACAAATCAGCTCATGAACATGGAGACCTTCACGAGGGAACTCACCCCCAATACCCAGTACTATGCCAAAGTGGTGGTGGAGGACCAGGAAGGTCTGACATCCGTTTCCAACGAGGTCTCCTTCAGGACCAAACCGGTCAATCAACCCCCGTCTTTCACGAAGGACATATCAACCATATACCTGATGGAGGACGAGAGCCGTGAGGGAGCCATCAATCTCTCGTACTGGGTCGAGATGGGATGGATAGTCGACGATGCCTACAACGGTTTTTCCGATCTGGAGTTCGGATACGAGCAGATGGTCCCCGAACCCAACCTGACGGTGAGGACAAGTAAGATCGGGCTCGATACGATATACTGGTACTTCGATATATTCAGGAAGGTCCCTGACTGGTATGGTGAGGATCGGTTCAGAATAACCGTTTCCGACACGGGAAAGGACGGCGGTTTCGGAACAGGGGACGAGAAGGTCGGATATTCCAACTGGTTCACGGTCCAGATGAACTCCACGAACGATCCCCCCTTCTGGTCGAAGTTCCAGGACCTCAACACCGGATACGAGACCACACTCTCCTCGAACCAGAGGGAATTCATGCCTCTGGCCAAGGACATCGGATGCCTGGAGGGTCTGGAGTACAGATTTGCGGTCACCGCCAACGATATAGACTACGGTGATTTCGTCAGGTTCTCTGCGAGCGATCCCAGGGTCCATGTGACGGTGGATCAGAACGATCCCAAGCACAAGTCGATCTTCAGCATCACCCCCACCAACGATGATGTTCCGGAGTTGAACATCACCATCACCGCAATGGATGAGGCTCTGGCCACCAAGAACCTGACATTGTACATCCCTGTCGAGAACGTCAACAACGCGCCGTTCTTCCTATCGGTCGAAGGTTCCGCGATCGATAGTTCGGGTGACCTCGTGAAGTTCGAGGTGTTCGAGGGGGGGACGCTGAGTTTCAATGTATCTGCAGGGGATATCGACTTCGAGGATGTTCTGGACCTCGAATCCCCCTCGGACAGGCCCGTTATATCGAAGGTGTCCCCAGCGAACTGGACCGTGACCGTGACAGCCACGGAGGCGGATGCATTGAGTGGCTCGATAGCCTTCGATCTGCAGCTCTGGGACCGTCAGAAGACGGATTACTCCGTACTTTCGGTGAATATTACGATCCTCAATGTTCAGGACCCGCCGGAATGGATCGCCGGTTCGGGCAAGATAAAGGTGGAATACGTCCAGGACCTGGAGGATGAGAACGAGTGGGGGGGTAAGAAGGGTGGAACGAAGGTCCAGGCGGAATGGGGGGAGAATGTACGTTTCGAGGGTTTCGCCTCGGATCGTGACCTGGACATACTGAACTACACCTGGACCATAAGGAACGAGAACTCCGGCGAGGAGTTCAGGCTCTACGGAAGCAGCATATTGGTGCGTTTCTACCCTTCGAACGGCAACCTATCGATAATCCAGAGCGAGAAGTTCTTCATCAACCTCT
>JAFGJI010000098.1 GCA_016929175.1 Thermoplasmatota archaeon
GGAAGGATTAAAGTAATAACCCACCTGAACATATCAAGTTCGGAAATTTGAAAGACAAAGGGGTGAAAAAAAATGATGGCCGAAAGAAAGACCATGCTCTTCGTCGTGACAATACTGCTGCTTTCAGGGCTCGTCCCGCTGATACCCGCTTCATCCGCGGAACCCCCCAGCAGGGCTGAAAAAGAAGGGAATATAACTGCGGATCAGACGTGGAACGACCCTGATAACCACGACATTACGTTCGACGATGTGACAATAGACCAGGATGTCACAGTTACGATTTCGCCCTACAACACCCTCAAGCCATCCGCGGATGCCTACCTGCAGGTCGATGGAACGCTCATCGTGAACGGAGGCTACGGGGTCAACAAGGTCATGATCGGTGATATCGGAGGGAACAAATGGGCGGGGATAACCGTCGGCCCCACAGGCACCATTGTAATGAAGAACGTCACCATGAACAACGTTCTGGCAGATAATTTGAATATCCAGGGGGCTTCTTCGAATTTGAACAATATTGTTCTGAACGGGGGACAATACGGCCTTCGTTACATCGGGGCGTCGGGAACCCATACGACCGCAGGCATCGAAGCCGTGGCCCAGTCCGCCTGGGGGGTCGGTGTGGAGTCCTGCGATGCCGTGGTCGAGCTGAAAAGCGTCAGCATCAGGTTCTCCGGCCAGGGGGGGATCGGGATCGCGGCCTCGCACGGTGTCTCCCTGAGCGATGTGACCATCAGGAACGTGTATCAGAGCTATCTGTATATCAGGCAAAGCCACAATGTCACGGTGGACGGATACACGTTCATTGACACATCCGCCATCAACGAGACCGCAGGGATCTACTTGCATACGTCGGCAAACGATATGCATTTCCAGAACGGCTACATGGAGGGAGTGAACTACGGGGTCCTTATCTCGACGGTCCTTGGCGAGAGGATCAAGTTCACGAACCTGAAGACCCATACCAATGTGGTCGATGCCGTAGTGAACTCGGCGGAGCTCAACGGGATCAGCATGGACCTTATCGACTGCAACCTGAAAGCAGCCAAAAACATCACCAAACTCGACTGTACGAACCCCACGATCAAGTTAAGGTTCATCAATACCACGTGGGACACCTTAAAGCCAATAAGGCTCAACCGAAAGGCCGAGATCGAAGTGTCCTGGTATGTGGAGGGCAAGGTTATCGATGGGAAGGGAAGGACGATCCCGGCGGTCTTTGAATACCAGGAACAGGGAACTTCCGAGCCCCTCGAGATGGATATGCCGGAGGGAAGGTTCGGAAAGATGGCCTTCAGGGAGCGAACGAAGGACGGAACAGGCACGGATGAGATATATCAATACAACCTGTCCTTTTGGTCCTCGCAGTATCCTGTCAATTTTCACCGGATGTACAACATGAGCTTCGAAAGTTACAGCTATATGACCGTGATGCTGGACCTCGACCCCGTCAGCACCATGCCCCCAATTCTCGAGATATTGGAGGACGAGTGGTTCGAGTTCGACCTTTACACGAGCTTCACCGATCCCGAAGGAGAGGACCTGACGTTCAGTTTCGAGATGTCGGACAACATCTCCGTTGAGCAAATAGGTGGCGAGACCTCGGGGGAGATCCGGATCAAGAATACATTGAAGAACTGGTTCGGGACGGCCTGGGTCATTATCGAAGCGAGGGATGCCGCGGACAACTCGACATCGATGAACACCACTGTCAAGGTTCTCCCAGTCAACGACCCACCATATTTCACGGAGCCTCTTCCCGGACCGGTGATAGATGAGGACACCTGGGCCTATGTCAACCTGTCTGGTAAGATAGCCGATCCCGAGGGTGACGCTATCATAGTCACATTCCCCCAGAGCCCGCTCTACAACCTGATATGGAACGAGGCGAAGAAGAACCTCACCATAACCCCGAAGAAGGATTTCTTCGGTCTTCTCGAGATCCCCGTTAACCTCACCGACGGTGAGGACTGGATGGTGGAGACACTCTACGTCATTGTGAGAGCTGTGAACGACCCGCCGACCTTCACCCTCAAGTATCCGGACGGAACGGAGGTCCCCACCGGGGAATACCCTATAGAGGTTGGCCCGGACCTTCTCGTATATCTTTTCGAGATCGATGAGGATGAACCAGTCTCGTTCTCGGTTGTGGCCACGGATGTGGACGATACGAACCTCAGCTACCGGATAAAAGCTTCGGAATTCGTTCACGGGACCATTGCCCAGAACGAGTTGGAGAAGTGGAAGTTCACCTACACTCCCAACGAGAACGATTCCGGCGGCGACCTTGTGAGGGTGAACGTGACGGACGGCAAGGTCACCGTGAGCAAATGGATATGGTTCAAGGTGACACCCGTGAACGATGCCCCCGTGTTCGATGCACCCGAGAACTGGAGCATCCACCTGAACATAGGCTCCCAGGAGGACATCGATATAGGAGATCTCATATCCGATGTGGACGAAGATGACCTGACGATAACCGTGGACAGGACCCAGTTCGTAACGGTCTCCGGGACGACGCTGCAGGTCCTTGTTACGGAAGCCTTCAAGGGATCCGTGATGGAGGTCCTTGTCACCATTTCGGACGGAGACATCGATGTCCAGCGGACCCTGACGCTTTACCTTGACAACTGGGTGGAGATCTTTCTCGAGGAGATGAAGGTGAGGACCACCACCAGCAAATGGAAGATCGAGATCGAAGGAGATGAGGGGCTCACACTTTACCTGGTCATAGAGGATGCTGGCGGCAACAAAACCTCCTTCCCGCTGCTCTACGAGGATGGCAAGTACAGGGTGGAGGTTCCCAAGGATGCGGCTGAAAAGGACCTCGAGTTCCGGATAGCCGAGGAGGAGGACGGGGATGCCATAGGTGAAGGATATTCAGGGGTTCTGCCCGCCTTGAAAAAAGAGAGCGGGGCCTTCCCCTGGTGGATCCTGATAATCATTCTGGTGATCATACTGATAGCAGGTGTGGTCCTTTATCTGGTGTTCACGAGGAGCGGAGGGTATGGGGGGGAGGTTGGCGGCTTGGACGAGGAATGAGGCCTTCAAACCCTCGGAGCCAGGCGTGTCCGGAATATCAGCCGGTTGAAGGCAAGGACCCAGATGAGAGGGGCCATGAATGCAACTCCGGCCGCAACCCAACCGGCGGCTGGAAGTATAACAAGCATGCTAAGACCGAAGGATGCGACCTCATGGAGTGCAAAGGTCCTTATGAGTCCCCCCCGGTCCATCCGGACCCCCCGCCCGAGGAAGGTGAGGGAATGGGCAATGATCAACAGGCCTGCCAGCGGAACCACGACTGTGATCCATTCCCCCATGCGTGCATCCTCAGCGAGGAAAAGTACGAAGACGGATGCCCCTATCACGAAGGAAGCCCTTAGAAAGAGCCCCCAGAGAAGGAACGATCTCGGGACCTTCAGATATCCATTCCTGAGCCTCACCCCGAAGAAAACAGCCAGCGTCCTTGCACCGCTCTCCCGGTCGTTCTCCACATCCTTCAGACCACCTTCCACGGAGTTGTTGAACAGTATGTGCAAGGGTGCAAGGGCCGCTAAAGCCCATACCCCAAGAGGGTAGGGGCCCCAACCGGAAACGGCTCCCGCACCGGCCATCACCAGAAAGAACATCCAGAATGCAACGAAGATGTCCGAAAGCGGGAATCTCTTTCCGTAAAGGTCGTATATGCTCCCTGTGAGCGTTCCCAGAAAAAGAAAAGCGAGAGCGTGCAGGACCGTCCCCTCTCCAATGAATGCTCCGAATGAGAAAAATATTAACGACAGGACAAGGGCACCGAGTGAAAAGGTCCATGCAACTTTCTTGGAGACCTTCCCGCTCACCAGCGGCTTGTGTGAAAGCTCGGGGTTCCTGCGGTCGATTTCGAGATCGATCACCTCGTTCAGCGAGAAGGCCCAGGCATGATGAAGCACCGATCCAACCACCACGGATGTGACCGTCAGCAAGGAGCCTCCCGAGATATAGGCTGCAATTCCCGGGACC
>JAFGJI010000099.1 GCA_016929175.1 Thermoplasmatota archaeon
CCTGGCTGCTATCAGGTTTGATATCACGGGAATGTACGACAAATTGCATATAGGAGGGTACTGGATGTTATTGGAGAATGAAGCGGGGAGCGATGAAAATGGGAAGCTGTCCGAAGCAGTATTTCGCTGTTATCGTCCTGTGTATTCTCACCATATCCTCGACCGTGTTGATGTCAGGGTTTGCATCTCCGTGGTCATCCTCCACTTTGACACCATCAAAGGGGCTATTCATGGGGAGCATGAGGCTGGAATGGGTGGTGGATGCGATCAAGAACGACACCTCACCCCTCTCCACCCCGGCACTTGCCGACATGAACGGCGATGGTAAGATGGAGATCGTCCTGGTGTCAGCGGATGGCAACGTGAACATCCTCAGGCATAGCGGGTCCAATTTATGGGGAGATCCGTTCCATCTGGATGATATGGACCTACTGGGAGAGGAGGGATGGTCGAACCACTATTCTCTTCAGACTCCGGCTTTTTTCCCCTCGCCGCTCGTTGCTGACGTTCTATCGGGAGATGCAAAAGAACTGTTGATCGCCGGAGGCGACGGCCTCTACTGCATCGGAGCGGATGGAAGGGTCTGCTGGAAATACGAGGTCCCCGAAGGGGCGATATTCAACACACCCACGCTTGTGGACCTTGAGGGGGGCCCCGACCCGAAAAAGGAGGACCTGGAGATCATATTCGCCACCGACCATGAGAACGGTACCACAGAGCTGGTCATACTAAAAGGGGACGGATCGATCGTCCTGGAACAGAACATCACCCACGAGGGCAGAGGGCTTCTGGAAGTGTCTGCATCGGTGATCGCAGAGGATCTGGACGGAGCCTTCTGGGACAAAGGGGCCAGGAGGGTCCCGGGCGATGCCGAGGATAAGGACATGGAACTGTTGGTCTTCCGCTTCGAGCAGATTGAAGTATATGGTCTGAACGATGCAGAGGTCGGTCCTTCGGGAGGTTACTTAAGAACGGCAACCCGGGACCATTTTGGCCATTCCATGCCCACACCTGTCGTGGCAGGGACCGACCTGGACCGGGAGCTCGAGATCATGTTCGGTTCCAACCAGTGGGTCTACAATGATTGGGCGTCATGGCAAGGGATCATGGGGGCCACGGACAATGATCTGGATCCTGTTATTATGAGATCCCAGGGGAATGTAGGATGCGCCATCATCGGTTCGCCGGCGGTCGGCGACATGCAGGGAACGGTCCATGAGAACTGGACCGGTAATGACCTCGAGCTGGTATTCGGTTCAGTGAACGGGTTGTTGAAGGTCACGAACACCGGCCTCAACACCACGTATATGATCTTCGACACTGGCGGCCAGATAACAGCCTCCCCCGCTCTCTGTGATATCGATCATGACAGGGAACTCGAGATCATCGTCGCTTCGGAGAACGGGAAGGTCTTCTGCCTCGATGGCAACCCGTCCGACGATATCAATGAGGGTGTCAATTATCCCGGCGACGGTCACAACCAGGACGTCCTGTGGGTATACGATGCCGGGACGACCTTCGGCATATCTTCGCCCGTTGTCGCCGACATCGACCTTGACGGCGTTCTTGAGATCGTCATAGGGACTACCGGTGGCAGGGTGCTCTGCCTCTCAGCAGGGGGCAGGTCCCTGGTTGGCCAGGCCGACTGGCCGACCTTTCACGGGAACAACGCAAGGACGGGATACTATTACAATTACCCAACAAAATGGGTTGAGTTTGGCCCGAAGATCGATCAGAACGGGATGCCGTACCCTATTGTCAAGTCTGTAAACCCGGGTTCGTTCATCATATTCAACCTATCGGTATTGCTCGAAGGCCAGGGAATAACGGAAGAGAACAGGGAGAAGATAAATGTGCACATCAACCTCTCCACGATACCTCCCGGATGGTCGGCATGGATGGATACTCCTCCCGATAGAGGTAACGATAAGCCCGACTATGTGAGGCTGGCATCGCAGGAAACAGCTCATGTGGCCCTATGGGTCTACGCACCATGGGAAGGGGACTTCGGGGAGATGGCAAGGATAGATGTCGTTGCGTATCCGGAAACGAATCCGTGGGAGGTCAAGACCGTATCATGTATTTCCGTTTTGAACCTCTTCAACGATCTCGAGGTGACCTTTCTCCAGCCTCGGGACGAAGACCCGCTATCTGTATTGTTCGGTAAAAAATGGAACACTATCGATCCGGGTGATGACCAGTCATACAACATCTCGGTCCGCAATAAAGGCAATGTGAACGATTCCTACGAACTGACCCTTTCTGAACCACCTGTCGAAGCTGGATGGAACTGGTATTTCGTGGAGACAGGAACATTGAACGCTTCCGCTTCCCTGACGGCTCCTATCCTTGCGGATATGTTCGGCGGGTACTCGGGTCAAACCTTCACGGTGGCAGTCGAGGCCTCTCCCGACGCTGTTGCGGACACGAGAATTCCGATCGTGATCAAAGGGACCTCGAGTAACATGGGTGGCGATCTGCAAAGGACCGATGAGCTCATCCTTGTCGTCGGGAGCGTCCCCGGATTGTCCCTGGTCGCCTTCGAGGACCGTTACGAGATATCCGATGAACCACTGACCATCCCCCTCGGGCTCTTGAATACAGGCAACGTCCATCCAATGAACGTTCTTTTAAGCGTAAAGGGAAAGCTATCCGAGTGGGACGTGGAATACACGGAGGAACCGATACCTGTCTATCGGGGTCAGACAAAGACGGTCCCGATCATGATCAGGGCCCCATGGGCCCATATGATTTACGAAGCTGGCACCGAATTTACGCTCACATTTGTCGGGGTTGTAGAAGGTTACTCCCTGAACTCGAACGTGAATGTCACCCTTGTTACGCCAATGGCGTCGGGTTTGAAAGCGGACCTCCGGCTGCCGGATGACCTTGATCTGGAACCGGGGGGCTCCCTGAACGCCACTTTGAAGCTGTCAAGTCTGTCCAACTTCGACGAGGTCATCGAAATTACTCCGTTTTCCATTGACAGCTCCCTTGAGACCGATTTGACCTACGGACAGGGGACCCCTGTGGACATACTATGCCTGGATATGCTCGGGGAGGTCGAACTCGTGGTCCATGTGAAGGCCGGAAAGGATGCCGATGAAGGCAGTTACAGCATCAATTTCCTGGTGGCTCCAACTATCAATTTGCCGATCGAGGTCTCCTTCACGGTGAATGTCACCAGGGGGGGAGGGATCGCGGCGAACTTCCTGAACGAAGGGGCCCACAGAACAGACCGGGCGCCCATACGCGATGTGAGGAATTATACCCTCGAGATAACGAACGAACAGAACTGCCCCTCCCTCATCCATGTCTCATACGGGA
>JAFGJI010000100.1 GCA_016929175.1 Thermoplasmatota archaeon
AATATCATATATCTATAATTGAAGATCGATTGCCAGTACAAAGATACAAAATAAACAATTATCGGGGGCAGTATCATAAGGGGCATAAGGACCATCATCAATTCCCTCTGATGAGTGTCCTTTAAAGACTTAGAAAACATTATGACAATGCCAACAACCGATAAGGAGACCAAGATCAAGCTTGACACTAAGGTTACACCATGGATCGGTTCATAGTGAAAATGATAGTTACCACCCAAAAAAAGGTACATGTTAAAAATCAGATAGGTCGAAAGCTTCAGCCCACCACCCGTTACATGCCCTGAGAACGGATAGTGCGATTGAACGTATACGAACCATGGTAAGAAAGATAATATTGGGAGGATTCCTGGCCAGATGTTCCTGATGACCCTCTTGGTCATTGAGGCAAAACCCTCCTTCCGTCTTGTGATCGAGATCAGTAATATCGATGTACACTCCAATCCTACGAAAAGCAGACCGAAATAATGCGTGTAGACAATTGACAGATTGACCAATATGAACAGGGTAGTAATGACAGTTCTTTTTTTCTCTCCTGTATCCAACATCCGGGTCAATAGATACAGCGACAGGGCCGAAAGGAACAGTAACATCGAATACATCCTTGCTTCCTGAGAATAGTAGATTGTTGTCGGGAGTATCGCCGAGAGAAGAGCTGAAAGGTTACCCACCTTTTTCGATATGCGGGAACCTAAAAGAAAGATAGGTCCAACAGAGAGAACCCCAAAGAAAAGTGAAGGGGCTCTAAGAGCGATCTCCGAGGTTCCAAATATCTTCCCATACATCCACATCATCGAGAAATATAGAGGTAGATGGTCTTTAGCGGCGAAGCTGTCTATCATCTTGTTGAAATCCCATCTGCATCTTAGCCCGGTCATCGACTCATCAAGCCAGAATGATTCGGTTGAAATACCGTACAACCTGATCCAGATCGCAATGATCAGGATCAATAAAAGTGCAGGGTTGTCCATGAAGAATTGCATTATACCTTTGAAGGGTTCAAATGGTCTCTTCCTTCGGAGCAATTCCTACCTCCATAAGCAATTCAGCTGTCCATCTTGCAGTATTTCCCACGACCGAGGGGCATTTGTCCTCGTGCCCTCCCGCCTGGTCGAGCTCGATGTTCCCTTCCCTTGTCCGAAGGTCGAAGGAACGCCCCATTATCTTTTTCTGGACATCCGGACACAGGGAGCTCCCGTATTCCTCCAGAAAGCGGTCGTAGAGTTTCATAGAGATCTTGTACGACGCCTTGAACTCCCTCTCCCTGCCGAAACCATCCTTGGGGCGCCCAAAAAAGTAGCTTATTGCCATCAGCCCCCCGCTCAGGGAGCCGCAGGTGCCCCTGCACCCAAGAGCCCCGCCTCCTGCAAGGGAATGACCTGCTTTGATCACATCGTCAGGGATCCCCCCGAAATGCTCCTGAAGGGACCTCATGACCGATTGGGTGCATCCCCCGAAATCATGTTCGTACCGGAACGCAACATCATGAACGCTCTGAAGGAGTTCTTCCCTCGTACGGACCATACTCCCTGAAAGAGATCAATGGATATATTGTTTGATGTTCGTTAATGCCCCGATCCGTGGTATACCGGGTCACGGGAGGGATACGCCCTCAAGAAATCCAAAAACCCCAAAGATTAAGTTTGCCGATCCGTATCTCTCCAGGGGTGTCGAAGAATGAAACTTGAAAGCTCGACCTTGATCGGCAACCTTGTCGATGAGTATCCATTCCTCCTGGAATTCCTTCCGAAGATATCTCCCGTTTTCGAGAGGTTAAAGGACCCTGAAATGCGGCAGCAGATGGGGGAGATAGCCACGCTTGAAATGGTCTCTCAGATGGGCGGGATCGGAATAGATGACCTCATCGGAGCGCTTAACGCGGAGATCGAGAGGGTGACCGGAAAGAAGGAGGGCGGTAATGATCTTGGACCGGATGGAGGTAAGGAGGAGAAGCTGCAGCAGCTGAAGTCCATAATAATGGACCTTCACTCGGGGAGTAACGTGGAGGACGTCAAGCAGAGGTTCCTCGACCTTGCCACCGAGGTGGATCCCTCCGAGATAGCCAGGATGGAGCAGGAGCTTATTGATGAGGGGCTCCCCCAGGAGGAGATCAAGAAGCTCTGTGATGTTCATGTCCTTGTGTTCAAGGATTCGCTTGATAAAAAGGAGGAGCTTGGAGTTCCCCCAGGTCATCCGGTCCAAACGTTCATGAAGGAGAACGAGGTCCTTGAGGGTCTCCTGGTTGCTCTGTCCGGCATCATCAAGGACATTGAGTCCGGGAAAAGCGGTTTCCCGGAGAGAAAAGGGGATCTTGAGAGAATGCTCAAGAGTATATCGAAGCTCGAGCTTCACTATCTCCGGAAGGAGAACCAGCTGTTCCCGCTCCTGGAGAAACACAACATATCGGGACCGACCCAGGTGATGTGGGCGCTCCACGATGATATCAGGGGGATGCTCAAGGAAGCCAATATCAGACTGGAGGCAGGGGACTTCGGACCTTTCATGGAGCATGTCGAGAGCATGTCGCGTACAATGATGGATATGATCTACAAGGAGGAAAAGGTCCTCTTTCCGATGAGCCTTGACAATTTGAGCGAGGATGAATGGAAGAGGGGCAGAAGAGGGGAGGAGGAAATAGGCTACGCATGGATCAAGCCAGATGAGGGCTATGATGTAGGGGCCCTTCACTCGGAACAGGGTATCAGCGGTTCAAAGGGCAAGCTCAGGCTTGACGAGGGATACCTGACCCTTGAGCAGCTCAACTGCATGCTCAAGACCCTGCCGATCGACATATCCTTCGTGGATGCCGACAACAAGGTTGCCTACTATTCGGCCACCGATGAGAGGATATTTCCAAGGAGCCCCGCGGTCATCGGTAGGGAGGTCAAGAACTGCCATCCTCCAAAAAGCGTTCACGTTGTGGAGAGGATCCTGAGCGAGTTCAAGGCGGGTAACAAGGATGTGGCGGAGTTCTGGATACAGCTTAATGGTAAGTTCATTCATATCAGATACTTCGCGGTGAGGAGCGCAGAAGGGAAGTTCCTGGGAACCCTCGAGGTCTCGCAGGATGCGACCCAAATCAGAAAGCTGGAAGGGAACAGAAGATTACTTGATTGGGGAGATTGAGCCGGATCCTCTCGGGAAGGTGAAATAATGGAAGAACGAAAAGAGGCCGATGTCAAGGATATTCTCATGATGATGGGTGACATGAAGACCATATACCTGGCTACCATCGACGGTGAGACCCCCAGGGTACGGCCGTTGACCATGGTCAGGTTCGGTTCCGAGCATTTCATTCTCACCGGGGCTAACGATGCAAAGATGAGACAACTCTCCGAGAACGACAACGTCGAGGTCTGCATGGATGTCAAGGACGAGAAAGGGACGGGATACATCAGGATCGACGGTGAGATGGAGATCGTCAAGGACCCCAAGCTCAAGTGGGACGTTGCGATGAACACCTGCTATTTTTCCGAATACTGGTCTGCCCCCGATGATCCCACATATACCCTTCTTCATTTCAAGATGAAGAACCTAGAGTTCCTGAGACCAGGGGACATATATTCGAAGAAGTTCAAGCTGCAATGATGATCATAGGCAACAGTATAGGCACTCTGGAAAATTATAGCAATGAGGTCTTCACATGAAGAAAAAAGGACACCTAAAGGTCATCGACATCGATGAGATAGTCGCGAAGACATCGGAGAAATGGACCAACTTCACCCTTTCGGAGGTGAACGACTCTTTGGTTAGGATGGGCATCTTCGAGGGGGAGTTCCACTGGCACCA
>JAFGJI010000101.1 GCA_016929175.1 Thermoplasmatota archaeon
ACGAATGACTGACTAACCTAACCTTGTTTATATAATTTATCTGTCGACACTTTTCCGCGTCATTTATTTCTTTCGGTTGAATTATTACAGCTGTGTGTTATCACAGCTATATTCCGTTCATAAAGCATCGTTCTCTGCTTCAGCATAAACCGGCATAAAGATTAATATGTAGTTGTTGATGAACAATAGTTCGCATATGAGCTTCTTTCACCTGAGACCGACAGCTACTGCCGTTGTCTGTATTATTTTTATCTCTCTTTTTCCCTTGATCCAGATAGGACCCTCTGAGGTGTCCGTTGTGACTGCTTTCAGCATGGCGGATACCTACATTGAGTCGAACATAACCACCGAGGTTACATGGGATGCTTTCCAATCACCTATCCATGTAAATTCCACTTTATGGATAACCCCATCGGGGTCGCTGACGGTTCTTCCAGGAACCGAGGTCAGGTTCGGTAAGAACTGCTCACTGATGGTCAATGGCTCCCTCATTATGGGGGGGGAAGGGGGAAATACGACGTTCCGTCCACAGTCCGGGGCCCAGGCTGGAAGCTGGAGGGGAATTGTTCTGGGGGAGGGCTCCCGCTCAAGGTTCGAAAGGGCAGTGATCATTGGGGCCAACGTGTCCATCGGATCGGACGGTCCCTCTGATGCGGTCATAAGGAATACTTCGATCTCCGGTTGCAACCTTACCTTTCTGCTTGACCGGGGCTCAGGGATAGACGTTTACAACTCCACCCTGGACTATTCTCTTGTGAAAATAGAGGACAACAGGTCCGTATTGAGGACATTCGCACTGTTGACAGGTATTGTAGTGGACCATATGGGGTCTCCGAAGAACTCCGTCCGGTTCGAGCTCATGGACAGCAATGGAACCCTTCTGGTGAGCCACATAGTGAACCAGACCGGAGAGGTTCCGTTGCTTCTCCTGGAGGGTGGGTCTTTCGTGAAGGATGGCAGGAACGAGACACCTGGCACCTACGAGATATCTCTATCCGATAACCCCTTCACACATTATGTGAACCGCACTCTGTATTTCAACGGAACCTCCTCACAAAACATCGCCTTCCGTTACACCTGGCCGCCCGAGCTCTCATCGTGTCCGGAAAGCCTGTTCATCTACGAGGATTCACTTTTCTACCATTACACCGAGGTTCTGGACAGGAACGGTGTGGGCAGTGTCTCTGTCCAGATATCCTCTCCCGCAGCTTCCTACAATTGGGACCTCGGAAGATTGGAATTTCTGTATGCAAACGAATCGGTTCTCCTTGATATCGTGAATATCACACTATATGACGGGTACGACAGCAGAGAATACACGATCAAGGTCAACGTGACCCCCATGAACGATCCCGTTTTCGTGGAGCTGCCGTCGCATATGGTATATGTCCGGGAGGATGTCCCGACAGAGATGATCATCCTTCTCAGCGATGAGGACACTCCCATCGGGGACATCAACGTGTCTACCAGCGATCCGGACAACATCACGTATATTCCCGGGAGCACCAAACTTGTTTTCCTGTACGTGGATGGTACACCCTCGGAATTCAACATCACGCTGAGAGTGTCGGATGGTTCTACCATCAGAGAGGAGAAGCTCTTCGTCTACTTCCAGGCTGTGTTCTACTCCCCGTTCTTCAACGGTCCGATAGACGACATAGTGATAGAGGAGGACTCCTCTTATATACTCGATCTCACGGACAGGATCGATGACCCGGACCTCGGTGAGAAGGTCACCCTCACTGTCGAGCAGGATGATCACAGCATCTTTTCATCAAAGGTCGAGGGCAGGAAGGTGTTCATCGAGACCCTCGCCAACGCAAACGGTCCAGGGAGGGTCCAGCTGATCCTCCGGGATGAACAGGGCCTCTCGGTTGGAAGGACCATCAACGTGACGGTGAGGCCGGTGGACGATCCCCCCGTCCTGTTCTATCCTTCCGTGGTCGAATGTGGTACAGGAGAATACCTCTTCAACATTTCCTATCTGGATATAGATGGTGATGCTCCTGATTCGGTAACGCTCCATCTGGGGGATGCCAGGTATCCCATGGAAATGAGTCCGGATGACGGTCTGGACCCGAAGATAGGGATCCTGTTCTCGATCAAGATCCGTCTTTCTTCCGGACCTTATGATGTCCTTTTTTCATGCCGTCAGGGTGAGTTCGATGTGAACCTGTCCCACGGCTCGATCATTGTTCCAAGGACCGAAGTGATGCATACTCTCAGAGCATACAATGGTTCCCTGCAAGTGATCGTATGGGGATATGGGGACGGGATCCTCCCTGTCTTGCAGCTGTTCGGTGAGGGGTTCATTCCTCCCGCCGGAATGACCTATCTCGGGTGCTCATTCAGGGTTATCCCCGGAGGACTTGATATCACAAAGGTCAACATCAATGTCTTGCCCCTGGATCTCAGGGAGGACATAATGCCGATTTCGTCACGCCTGATGTATCTGTCCGGGAATAACTGGACCGATGCGGGGGTTGGTTTCTACACTTATTCGACGGGGGTCTATTCGATCATGTTGCAGGGGGACATGTTGAACAATACCCTTGTAATGTTCGCCGAACTTGACAGCGAGTACGACACTGACGGGGACGGTGTGAAGAACCTGCTTGACGCGTTCCCACACGATCCACTGGAATGGAACGATACGGACAGGGACGGTACAGGTGACAATTCCGATCCGGACGATGACGGGGACGGTTTTTCGGATGACATCGAGGTCCTTGCCGGGACCGACCCGCGGAACCCCACATCCTATCCGCAGGATTCGGACGAGGACGGAATATTGGACTATCTCGATGATGATGATGACGGTGACGGACTTCCTGACGAATGGGAGCTGACGTTCTTTTTGGACCCTCTGGACCCTTCGGATGCAATGGATGATCCGGACGGGGACGGTTACTCGAACCTTGATGAGTTCCTTCGCGGTAGCGATCCAACGGTCAGGGAAAGAGGCAGTGAGGAAGGGGGAGATATACCGGTATGGATCATACTTGCCATTGCCGTGGTCCTTATCCTCCTGCTTGCAGGTGTTATCGGTCTCCTCGTCTTTTCCAGAAGGCAAGGTGAGTGGGAAGTGGAAGAGAGAGATGAGGAATGGGAGATCGCAGGAGAGCTCGATCCGGATGAAGCGGTGGAATGTCTGGAATGCGGAGAGGTGTACCCTTTGTGGTTCGAGAAATGCCCCAAGTGCGGCGGGGAGAACCCCTACAACGAGGAGTGATGGGATGTTCGAAGGTTGTTTTCCAGGAAAGAAGTTCTTCGTTACCGGGGGCTCCAGGGGTATAGGTGCTGCCTGCGTTAAATTGTTGTTCAGGGGAGGTGCCTCCGTCGGTTTCTCTTATCGCAGTTCCGGGAGGGAAGCAAAGGAACTCATGGATGGTCTTGAGGGGGATGTATACGGGTACAAAGTGGATGTACTGGATGAGAAAGGAATGGAGGAAGCGATGGAGGATTTCTCATCTGCAGGTTCTGGGGGCATCCACGGACTCGTTGTGAATCATGGTATATACGAGCGCAGATCGTTCGACAGTATGGGAAAGGAGGAGTGGGACAGGACCCTTGGTACGAACCTTGACGGGGCTTTCGTAGCTGTAAAGAAAGCGATCCCTTACATGGAGAGGGGGTCCATTGTTATGATATCTTCCCAGCTGGCTTTCAAGGGTTCGGGTTACGGAGCGGACTACGCTGCTTCGAAAGCCGGAATACTGGGGCTCGCGAGATCACTTGCGAGGGAGCTTGCCCCTCGAATAAGGGTGAATACGATAGCTCCGGGGTTCGTGGATACGGATATACTTGCAGGGGATACCGAGGAAAAGAGGAATAAAAGGATAGAGGAGGTCCCGCTGAAGCGTATTGGAGCACCTGAGGAGGTTGCGGAGGTTGTCGCCTTTCTGCTCTCGGACAGTTCCTCGTACATCACGGGAGCCAACATCGATGTGAACGGCGGTCTGTACATCCATTAGAGCAGGAGTGAGCGATGGATCTACAAAGGGTCGAGCGATGGAAGTATTTTTCTTTTTGTTTCCCGAGTTATCCTTGATCGTTCATCGGACCATGAGTCATTTTGGGAATGTTCCGCAATGCCAGCATTAATCGTTCGCTAATTCTGTTTCCGACTCATCGGCAAGATCAGCAATTTTGCTTGTGTTCGAAAAAAAGACCGTTTTTCCAACATATGGCGCAAGCAGGAAATCGGATCGATTTTTCAACGATATTCTCAAAATAACCCTTGAGCATTTAAATATTATATGGTTTTTTGAATCGGGTTTTTCCGGTTACGAGGGGCTTTAGGAATCATGATTGGTTCTTCTTATTCCTCCACCTTCTAACTTCAATTAGAATAATCAAACTGAGGCAAATGAACAGATTAAGTGTTGTATAGCCAATCACAAAATAATTCGAGTTGAATATCTTTTCATAAGAAACAATCGACCATTCCCCTGAACTATATACAGATCTTCTCAAGTGGGCTTTAAAAATATCTCCACGACTAAATGGTCCCAGTTCACCTTCAAAAGTAAAAGCTTCTAAGTAATCTCCAATTCTCATAGGGGGCATCTCTTCATATCCTATGTTCTCTTCTTCCAGAATCTGGATCTTTAACGAAATCCTATTTGATTGATAAGACCATTCTTCCTCTCTAATATCTACTATTCTTGCATAGACCCTGATTTCATTACAACGCGTGGGTATTGAAATACCATTGGTTGATGTTAGGATTGATGAGAGAAATAATAGTATAATTATACTAATCAACCCTTTCTCCAGCTTTCTTTCCATAAATTTCAATTTTCCAACTTGTATAGAAGGTTAACCTTCTCATGAAATTCCTTCTTCGGCGGGTTCTACGAATTCTCATTCAATTTTTCGTCCATGCATTGAATCAAAGATCTTCGATGATATTGTCAAATATCGCATTTTCTTCCAAGTACTTGGATGTCTCTCTTTCATAGCAATATATTCTCCTTTTTCAAATATCCTATAACCCTCCTTGAATTTGATACAATAAATGTCAAGACAGTTCTTGGTTGAATATGGGTTGTCGTAATATCGATACCTAAATGGATTGATTGAAGAAAAAAATGGTATTGATTTTCTACGTTCTATAGTCTCAATATCACTGTAAAAGTATTCAGTGAAATATTGCATAAATATACCAGCTTGGATCGAAAATGTTTCGCCATGGTCTAAATAGGATCTTCTATCCAACGTTCTTGAGGAAAGGAAGATAATTCCAAAAAATGTTGATAGAAAT
>JAFGJI010000102.1 GCA_016929175.1 Thermoplasmatota archaeon
CCGTGGAGGAGATGTACGACTGCTGCATGACCTCACTGCATCCCAGAGCCATCTATCCGGGGCAAACGGCCGTGCTCGGTCTCTGCGGAATGATCCCGGGGGAATTCACCCGGAACGTGACCGGAACGTGCGGCGGAATGTCAGCGAGTGTGGAGGTGGAGCTTCACGTGATGATGCATACAGATGAATACCTGTGATGGTGGAGCGTACCCCTGGAGACCGTTCTCCTTCATATCCTGAAATCCGGTCCCTCCTCCTCCATCACCTTCTTGAGGAACACGCAGTTGATGCAGTCCTTGATCTTGTCTGCCCAGTTCGGGACTGGCGTGCCACCGTTGGAGGTGCACATTGTCGAGGGAACACGCCAGCAACATCTCCCTCCGTTCTTTCCACTGTTCCTGCTGTCATATTCAAGTGAGGTCGCGGCCAGGCAGACCTCTTTATCTTTATCCGGATCGGGGAGCGCGGTCCTGCCGCATCTGTTGAATTCCCAGCAGTTCTGTTTCATATGTGGGGTCTCCAGGTGGGGTCTTTCCCTTAAATTCCGGATCATTGTATAATAAGATTGCGAGGTGTGTTTTACAATGTTGGATGGATCGGATAAAAAAAAGGTGAGGTATATCATGAGATCCATAACAATGATTCATTTCTCAATCATGACCAGACGGAAAAACCTTCATAATATATTTATACGGGGACATGTCCAGGGATCTCGGATCCACCTCCATAATATTTTATTCCGACCAAGACGATATTCCTACCGAAGAAGGAGGCTATCCTTGGGAAGTCTCAGCTAAATAATAACCATAAGGGTGAAATGGATATGAGAATGAAGGCGTTTGCGTTCGTTGTATTTATTATTGTTGTATCGATGGTGTCATCAACGCTATTTTTTGAACACGGACCATCGATAGTAGCAATGGAATCTGCTCCAAATGCAGATAAGAGTATACCCGAGGGGGTCGGGCTCCTGATGAACCATTCAGGGTTGCCCCATCACACTACAGCTTTCAACGGTCCCAGAAAGGTGATACTCCAGAATGGGAACGACATATACTTCGCATATACCTGGATGAACGGGACAAGGATGACCCTGACGATGATAGCATCATATGACAATGGTGATAACTGGACGTCTCCGCTTGACATCTGGGAGGACCGAACCTCGCACCAATACGAGAACCTTCCCCATATGGGGTTGTACATCTGGAAGGAGCAGTTCGTCCTGATATGGTTGACAGGACAGATAGACCGGAACCTAAGGCAGCTTCTTTGCGTGAAATCACCCATCAGCGACTGGAGAGGTCTGGCGAACGCGAGTGTGATGACAATAAGGAGTTTCGAGGGTTCGAACTGGGAGATCGCCTTCGATGACAACAACCTATATCTCGCAGAGGTAAGGTCGGGTGAATGGCAAGCCTATTTCTACAAATATAATAACAGCACATGGACAGGCCCGGTCATCATCAACAACCCTGGCTCCACGATGAGGGTTGCCATGGAGACTGTGGACACTGACCAGGGACGAATGCTCCTCTACTTCTATTGCAGACCGCTCACACCCGGGTACTCGACCGGAATGGTCCATCTCAAGACATCTGTGGATGGAGGCAGTACCTGGTCTTCGGAGAAGACTGTCATGGACAATTCGAACGATTACAGCATGATCGTTTGCGAGAAGGTGCAGGGTAGATTGTATCTCTTCGCCTCCAGGTTGACCCAGGACGAGATCGATATGACGATATCGACAGATAACGGGTCCACATGGTCCCCTGAGAAGATGATAATCAGTGAGAGGGGGCTTAACAAACTCGATTCTGCAGGGGACACAGATTTCAGCATCGGATTCCGAAACATGGGAAAGACCTTTCTGCTAGCCTACGAGGGGAGCTCGAACGAGATAAGGATGATCTACAGCCTCGATCGGGGTATCACATGGACCAATGAATCCAGTTCTATCCTTCTGCACGGCAACACATCCTATGGTGTCTGTATTTCCGCGAACGGGGACTTCTTCTCCTGCGTCGCGGATTATGGAGGTGCCCTCGACAACGTTCACCTGTGTGATATGAGGGGTATCTCCACGGGTAATGTAACCCGATCCCCGCCCATGATCATGAACAATGATATCACGAAAATCTATGCGAACGATACCTATCGTGTCCAATATCATGCCTACGACCCGGATACCCCGTTCTCACAGCTAACCTGGTCAATACTGACGAACGCCTCCTGGCTTTCATTTTCAACCTCAGGGGTCCTAAACGGGAATCCTTCGGTCCAGGACGCGGGGTCGTTCTGGGTGAATGTATCCGTTTCTGACGGTCATCTTTCCGATTGGAGCAATTTCACACTTCGGGTGCTGGTGAGATCGAACAACCTGACCGAATACGACCCGGTTGTAATATCGATCCAGGAGGATGACACGGGATTCGTGGTATTGATGGACGCATATTTCATGGAGCAGCACGGATACAAGGTCGTTGATTATTTCGGGTCGGTCAACCTGCATGTGGAGGTTGATGATGATGGCAATGTGATCGTGATACCAAGAGAGGATTGGGCGGGTACGGAGACCATTACCCTGGTATTTGAAAAGGAGGGGGTCAGGATCGAAAGGGAGATGGAGATCACGGTGGTCAATGTCAATGATCCTCCTGTCACCACCTCGATAAATTTACCCGAGGACAAGATATTCGAAGGGGATCAATTCAAGGTCTCTACGGTCACCGATGATCCCGACATCCCTTACGGTGATAAGGTCTCGTATACATGGTTCGTGGACGGTGTCGAGTTTGCCGGAGATGCGGACCTGATGGTTCCGGAGTTGACTGCCGGGCATCATAATATCTCAGTAGTATCGAAGGACCTTGAGGGAGCGACCTCTTACTTCTTGGTGGACATCACTGTTCTGAAGAGGGAAGAGGGTGAGGATGATGGGACCTCGACTTTGGTCATGATCATCATTGCATTCATTGCGATCATCATCGTCTTGGCTGTTTCGATGCTCGTGTTCATGATCTACCATAGAGGAAGACAGAAGAGGGTCGAGAAGACTGATAGGAGGTTCGATACCGGACCAGAGGTCACAACACCTGTTGTAGGATCTAAGGCCGGTCCGTCCAACCTTGTAAGGACTGGTGTGATAGGGGGCCCAATAGAATTTGATGTGCCCATATCGGGTCCAAGCATTCCCGTCAGGATATCGATCCCTGAGATCTATAGGGAGGTCCAGGAGGGCGAGGTAGGGCCGATCGAAGACCGGGAGATCCTCAAGAACCTCCGAAGAATGAGAAGAGAAGGAGAGATATCCAAAGAAACCTATGATATGATACTCCAGAGATTAGATAGCATCTCTTAAGTCCTTGAAGGAGCATCGGATACGGTCATCAATTCCGGTACTTTGGGAGGCTGGATACATCTCAGAAAAGGTGATCAGATACATCTCGAAACATCCGGGTTCTTCTTTCTCGGAGATCATGAGAACCCTGGGATTGAACGAGTCCACGTTGAGATATCATCTCGAGAAGTTCGAGAGAGACGGCTTGATCACATCGAAAAAGATCGGAAGGCAGAGGTGTTACTTCTCCCTGGAAGAGAAGGTTGGGGTGGGGTCTAAGGGAGGCGGATTGACAGTCATTCAAAAACGGGTCCTGAACTGTATCAGGGAACATCCCCGGATATCAAGAAAGGAGATCATCAACAGGATAAATGGTCCGCCTAGCACGGTCACGGAGGCCCTTGGTTCGTTGATGAAGAGCGGGAAGATCGTCAAGGTCAGGACCGATGTGAAGATCGGATACGAACATGTTTCCAAGAAGGAATTGAAGAACCGTCTCTTCAAGCGTCTCGTTGTGAGATTGGTGAACGGAGAGATAGACGAGCATGTGTTCAACGAACTTGTGGAGGAGCTTGACAGGACCATGTGATCCATTTTGCTCTCGCCACCTCCATTTAAGTTGCCATTTGCCGGTGAGAGCGGGATGATATTCATTACCAAGTATAACGAATATTTATAAATAGGCCAGGATAGGGATCTTATTTCATCGTGGAGATAGAACCATGTCATTTGAACTCCGTATTTTCGGTGGGCTCCGTCTCTCGGCCGTCCTGATGATGCTCCTTATCATATCACAGGTTTTGTTGATGCTACATCCATCTCGTGAGGATCATGTCAAAGCCCAGGAGGAGGATCTCCCCGATCTGGTGGGGGAAAGGGGTGAGATCGAACCTGATTTTGACATCCAGTTCATTCTTGATCCTGACAATGATCAATTTTCGCCGTATAAGGGTGAGAAATGGGTGCATCTGGAACCTGGCATGTCGGCACACTATTGGGTGATGATAACCAACATGGGAGATGAGAACGATACGTTTCATGTAAGGTTGAACGAGCCAGATCGGGATCTTGGCTGGAACTGGTATTTCGTTGACATCGGAGGTCTTGAAGCTGAAGTGGAATTGACATCACCGGGAATACGCGACAAATATGGTGGTAGGACCTTTGAGATACTTCTGGTCCGTATTGATTGTCCCATCGAAGCAACAAGTGTTACCAGGTTCCCTGTCACAGTGACTGCCATCTCGGAAAACGATCAGCTGGTCCTTGGGACCGATGCTCCGATCGATTCTGATGAGTTGATCATTACTGTGGGTCATATTGATGGCATGGGTTTTCCAATGTGGGAGGAATCGATCTTTTTCGTTGAAGCAGGCGAATGGATCACACTTCCGCTTTACCTGACCAATCTCGGGAACAAGGATTTCATTGATGTAACGGTCGTCATCGATGAAGGGGAATTCTGGAGGTCATCCTACAGGGATTTCGAAGATCTCTTTCAAAGAAAAGAGTACCTTCTCGATTTCGAGTGGACGAGGGTATCGATGACCATTCCTCAGGGACAGACGATTCACAAGGACATAAAGGTCAGAGTACCCGAGGAGTTCTTTGGCGGGGATGAAGTTCTTCAGTTCCGCGCCATCGGGACGATAGACAATACCAACTACTGGATCATATCCGAGGTTGCTACGTTAATAGTCAAAAGATATACCAGATTGGATGCGGAGATCGGCGGGGGTGGATCTTTCCAGGTCATCCCCGGTGAACAGAACAGAGTGGACCTCCTGATATCGAATACCTGTTACAATGACGATATGATAGAAGATGTCTACCTCCTCGATCCCAAGGGAGTGGAAATGTCGGTTTTCAACGAGACAAACGGGTCCTTCGACGGGGTTGTATCTCCTTCTGGCCAAATGAAGAGGATACCTCTTGAGTTCCATCTGGACGATCGATATCCTTCGGGTCCCGTCGATCTTGAACTTGTGGTCCAATCCAAATATTTCAAGACTATCGTTCTGAACCTGACCCTGAACGTTCAGAAGAAGGTTGTCATGAAGCTCCTCCCCACCGACCCATTAATTTCCGAGGTGATAGGGATGTCCCCCGGGAAGGAGAAGAACCTCGTGTTTGGGGTTCGCAACGAAGGTAACTGCGATAAACAGTTGACCGTTGAGTTGATAAAGAATGTCATGGTCGAAGGAGTCGCACACCCTCTTCCTCTGGACAATGGTTGGTCCTATCGTTTGGAATGGATATCCCAGATAATAGAGCCCGCGAATTTCATCGAGCTGAAGACGGATGACATCCCTGTAAGAACGGGAGAGCTCAACAGTGAAATAGGTTACATGATCCCCAACTCCTTGAAAGGGTACGAAATACCCTTTTGGGTCGAACCGAATGAGACCGTCTGGGTGTCGCTCAAAGTGAAATGTCCGGGAGACGGTGGAGTTGAGATCGTGCCACCTTACGCCGTGAACGCTACGCTGTTCTCGGTCGAGAAAGAGATACTGGACAGTTTCGAAATGGTCTTCGAGCCAAGATATCCGGACCTCATATTCGGGGAGCTGAATCTCATCGATGATGCAGGAAATGATCAGGTTGGAACTTTAAGGGATGGTGATAAAGTATTCTTCATGGTGAACGTATCCAACATAGGTCAGGGTTTCTCCGAAAGGGTAAAAGTAGGCGTATTTGCAAACGACGATCTGATCAAGGAGCTATGGATAGTACCTCTAGCATCGGGAGAAAAAGCCCTGCTTGTTGGGAACATTACCATATCAAAGGGAATGGAAAGTATCGAACTTGTCCTAGACCCGGATAACTGTGTGCCTGAGCTGGATGACCAGTTCATGCAGGGAAGCACCGAGGACGCAAACATCATCAAGGCCCCCCTTATTGTTGACCAGGAGAATGAAAGAGATACAGGTATCTGGATAGCGTTCATATTGATATTGGCCTCCTTGATCGTATTAGTGATAATTGGAGGATACACCTTTTATTTCTGGATAAAGAAGTTGAGAGATGTCAAATTCGATGGGACATAGGCAGGGAATGACAATCTATTTGCTCCCCGTGGACAATTCATATCCGAGACAATATGGAGAAAGATGTGGGATCCCTTGTCAGGTCGGTTGCGGAATATTATGATGCCAGGGCATCAGAGTACGATATCTCAGCAGGTTTCCTGGACCCGATCTCTGAGGTCTCCAGGGAGGAGCTGAAAAGAGAGTTCCAGCCTCTCTTCAGCGGGCTGGATGTCCTTGAGATCGGATGCGGAACAGGTTACTGGACGAGGGTCATCTCTGAAACGGCAAGATCGGTACACGCCATCGATATCAATCCCTCCATGGTCTATCTTGCAAGAAAGAAACTCAAAGATATCGAGAACGTCACGTTCCAGATCGCGGACGCGTATACCATGGAAGGGGTCCCCGGGGGTTTCAACTCCGCTTTTGCTTTCTGGTGGTGGTCCCATGTTCCGGTCCCACTCCTGAAGGACTTCATATCCGTCCTTCACGGCAAGCTCATCCCTGGAGCTCTTGTACTTTTCGTGGACCAGCTTCCATCCGCTTACGAAGCGGACCACCGGTGCAAGGACAGATATGGCAACACTCTCGAGACCAGAAGGGTCTCCGACGGCAGGAGCTTCGATATAGTAAAGAACTTCCCGACAGAGGATGAGGTCCTCGGTATTCTGGAACCTTATTCCAGCGAGATCGAACATCGATCGCATCCCGAGCATCACAGCTGGAGCATATCATACAGGGTGAAGAAATAATATAAATTCGAAGACGGATTCCCCCTTCCGGGGGAAACCCAAATGAGGATCGGTCTGATAGTTCATTCCCAGACAGGGAACACGCTTTCCGTTGCGGAGAAGATAGAAAAGAGGCTTTCCGGGAAAGGGCACGATGTGAAGCTCGAGAAGGTCGTCCCGAAGGGCGAGGTGAAACCGGGGCAGAAGAACGTGGAGTTCGAATCGAAGCCCGATGTGAAGGATTACGATGCGATCATCTTCGGGGCTCCCGTCAATGGGTTCTCCCTGTCGGTCCCCATGAAGGCATACATGGAGGGGCTCCCTTCCCTGAAAGGAAAAAAGGTCGCCCTGCTGACAACCAAGGCACTTATCTTCAACTGGACGGGAGGCAACGGGACCATCAGGAAGATGAAGAAGATCAGCGGATCAAAAGGGGCAGAGGTCCTGGGCTCCGGGATCGTCATATGGAGGGAGAAAGGAAGGGAGAGGAACATCGAAGAGGTCGTGGACCTGATAAGCGGCCTGTTCTAGCCGGATGATATCACTTCGCAAACCTATAGAAGACTTTTATATCATGATACGGCCAGATGTTACGATCTTACCTACATAACCCCTTTATGAACAGAAGCGTATCTCTCTCACACAACATGCATGAGGGATAAGAGATGGATAGAAAAATAGCGTTTATCGTCATGTTACTTCTGGTCGTAGCGGTTTTCGTTGGGCTCGATGCTCTGGTCTCGGAGGAATCCACCAGGGCGCTGCCCCCGAGCGGATTGACAAGCCATGCCCCCATAGAGATAAACGACGATGATGAGTTCAACGAGACAAACGGCGTGGTGCGTGGGAGCGGTACACCCAGTGAGCCGTATATCATCGAAGGCTGGGATATCAACGCTGACACAACCGATTTCGGGATATACATAGGGAATACGACGTCCAATGTGATCATCCGGAACTGCAGGGTCCACCATGCCAACGACAACAAGGGAGATATCAACATAGATACCAGATGGTCCAACGGAATAACCCTTGAGACCGTTCAGAACTGCGTGATAGAGACCTGCGAGTTCGACAACAACCGGATGTCGGATATCCAGCTATACCGCTCAAGCAGAAATAACATAATGTTCAACGACTGCAATTCCGACCTCGCCACAAGCAATATCATAGTCCAGCATTCATTCGACAATATCTTCTACGGGAACGAGCTGGGTCCGCATGAACATTACAGCTTCCCAAACGGTTCAACGACCACCTACAATGGTATCTGGATACTCTACGATTCAGATGACAATGAGGTCATCGGCAACAGGATCTGCAATCATTCGGGCAGCGGTGTCGAGGTCGGCAACAACGGAAACGACAAGACCTGCATTATAGCCAACCTCATCATGAACAACACAATAGGTATCAGGATCTCCGGGGAGCGGCACAGGATCATGGACAACAAGGTTTTGGGAAACTACCAACACGGAATATACGCCGATATGACCTCCGACGGGTTCATCACCAGGAACCTGTGCGAGGAGAACTGGAGAGGCATCTATCTCAATTTCGACGGAGGGAGCAATCCGCAGGGTAAGAACCTCCTCTACAACAATACGGTCCGCTTCAATACCGGTGAGGGGATAGTAGCCCATGGTATGGATGATATCTTTTACAGGAACATGGTGGTCGCGAATATGGGCCACGGTTTTTCCATCCGGGGCAACCGCAACGAGATCTATTCAAATCATATTAAGCAGAACGGGGGATACGGGGTCTTCATAGAGGCACACTGGGGTGATTCCGATAAAGCACAGGACAACATGATCTACTGGAACAACATCATAGGCAACACTAATTCCCCACAGGCCTTGGATGAGTGCAACAACAACACATGGAACGAAACCATAATGGGTAATTACTGGAGCGATCACACATCACCCGATGCGGATTCCGACGGTATCGTGGATATTCCGTACATAGTGAACGCATCCGCAGGTATCTCGGACAAGCAACCGGTAACGGCCCCTTACAGCATAACGACCGAGGACCCTGTGATGCCTCCAATGATATTAGCATCGGATTTCGAATACGTCGAGGTCAATACTAGCTTCCACAGGAAATATGAGGCCATCGATCACAATCTGGTCTCTTCATCGTTGGTTTGGAACATCAGCACCAATGCAACATGGCTGAATATTACCGGGAACGATGTTAAAGGAACCCCCTCGGAGAACGATACTGGCTCGTGCTGGATCGATATACACGTGAATGACGGGCCCGAGTCCAATTATCGCTTCGTTACGCTACGGGTCTACAAGGGCACATATCCCGGAAGCAGTACTCAACCAGGTAACGATACGCAACCGGGGAACAATACCGAACCCGGAAACGATACCGAGCCTGGAAACGATACCGAACCCGATAATGCTGAATGGTCCGAGGAGACCAACAGTCCCCCGACCAAACTTGGTATGGTCGTCCCGTCGGGAACGATCAGGGAAGGGGACCGGATAACCCTTACCGCTTCCTCCTTCGACCCGGATCATGTGTTCGGGGATAACGTCACCTACGAATGGTACGTGGACGGCGTTGGTCCAGTATGTGTGGGGGACACACTCGAGATATATCTCGGTAAGGGCACTCATGTGATAAGGCTCTTGGCAACGGACCATTACGGCCTGAGGACAGAGATATCCAGGGATATTACGGTCCAGGGTCACGCTGAGAGTGACAACGATATATGGTTCACCCTCGGGATCATTGCCTTTGCGGTACTACTCGCCATCATCGTGAGCTCGATATTCATCTTTAAAAAGAGCAGGGAACGCATGGATAAGGTTGACCTCCCACCCGGAGACGGGATCGACATTCCTCCGGGTCCCGTCTCCCACCGCGAACAAATATTTACTCCCCCGACCATTCCTCAGGTGACGACAGGCAGTCTCCCCTATACCCGGGAAGTTGGTGGAACGATCCAGACCCCTTTCCCCGGGCGGGCACCTCTCTCCTCCTCCGAGGAGATGGTCCTGAAGGGACTTGAAAAGGAGGCACTTTCAAGCAGAAAGGCCCCGGGGAGGACCAGGAGAAGAGAGCTGAGAAGGCTCCTCCGGGATAGAAGGGGAGAGATGGACGAGGAGACCTACCTCGAGGTGATGTCCGTACTGGATAAGGAATGAGAGGAGACATGGAGAGGAAGCATGGGAACCATTGAAGAACCGGACCACGATACGAGAGAGCTCCTGCTCGATCGGATAAGGGAAACCCCGGGGATCTCTTTCGGGGCGCTCATGAGATCGCTCGAGCTCAACGAGGGGACCCTGCGCTACCATCTTACCTATCTCGAGAGGAAGGAGCTGATATATTCGAGGAAAAAGGGGAGGAGAAGAGTGTACTTCACATCAGCGTGCCCCTCGTTATCATCCGGTGTCCACAGGAAGCTCACCAGGGAACAGAGGAGGGTGCTGAACCTGATAAAGGAGAGCCCCGGGATCGACCAGGGGAGCTTGCTCTCCAGTATGAACATCCACAAGAAGGACCTTAGAGGTATCATAACGAAGCTGCAGGACGAGCATCTTATCTGGGAGATCGAAAACGGCAACGGAGTATCCTACGAGTACATAACCAGGGAGAAACTGGTCAACGAGATACTTCTGGACCTCGTTGAGAGGTTCCTGAAGGGTGAGATCGACCGGAACGCGTTCCTGAGCATCAAGAGATGGCTGGATGATAACAGGGAGAACAGCTGAACTGGACCGATGTCCTTCCCAAGGAACCAATCGAGTGTAATGGGATCGTAGGGCTTTCTCAATTCCCTGCGCTTGGGTTGGGCCTTCCCTTCCACCATTTCAGCATCTTCTCCGACATGATGTAGGCAAGGGTCACCCAACCAGGGTTCTCCATGAAGGAGACCACAACATAGACCAGGGCCTGGCTGGCGGAATACTGCCTCCATCCGGTCAGAAGACCGATCCCCTCTATGGCCCCCCATACTGGCAGCGAGAACAGGTAGAGATAGAGTGCGTTCCTGTTGCGGGTCCTAAGGGCATAGAACAGCACTCCAAGAGAGATCGCGGTCACGATGGCAAGGTAGAGGAAGCTGACCTCCCTCTGCACGTGGGCTTCCTCAAGAAGCCATGACAGCAGGCTCATTTCCCGCCCCCCTGATCCCCTTTTATTTTCGCGAAACTCGAGATGTCTATGATCCCTACCTTGCTGGAGAACATTACCATGAAGATGAGACCCGGTCCCGCCTCGGTCACGGCATGAAGAAGAAGCTCGAGGTCGCCAATGCCGAAACCGTTGTACTGCCTTATTCCCGTGATCCACAGTGTGATCTCCCATAGAAGGCATATCAGACCAGAGCTGACCCAGAGTGCTGTGTAGAGGCGGCGGTTGGGAGACCTCAGCACTATGATAAGTGCCGCCAGTGAGAACAGGATTATTCCAATGTAGTAGATGTTCTGGTAGGTCCTCTCTATGAGGACCGTTTCCACGAGGATATCCCACAGACCCATTCGGTTTCCTGATTCGGTCCTCTTTAATATCTTTTACTGGGTTTGACGGGGAAAACATGTTCCTTGAGGGGGTTGATATTTTTAACTTTCATAACGTTAAGAGGTTTATGTATTCCTTCTCCCAAATATCCCCACACTTAAAAGGGGTATTCTTCCGGAACAGACCGTACCCTGGTGTGGTCCATTCGATCTTTTACGTACCTTGTCAGGAGGAGGATACGATGAAAGTAACGTGCAGTACCTGCAGCAGACGCGTCAGGGTAAGACCCGGGATCCCATATCCATGCAGGTGCGGGCAGGTCATCAACGTTTTTCCCGGGAACAGATATCTGGATAGGTTCAGGAAGAACGATCACGAAGCGACAAGGGAGCTGAAGGAGTCCTTCTTCAACGGGTCTTCCCCTGAAAGGAAGGAAGAGATACTGGAGCTCCTTTTCAGGTCCGTGGATGACAAAAGAACCCGATGGATGGGGCTCCTCGCATCCGTCGAGATACTGAGACAGATAGAGGGGGCCAATTTCCTGGACCTCGCCCGGGCACTCGTCAAGAGGTACCCACGGGATTTCACCATGCGGTTCATGATCGCGAACTGCCTCGATCTCACCGATGATCGGAACGATCACATAGAGGCGCTCAAGCAGAGGATGATGGGGACCACTCTGCAGTGCTTCATGAAGATGAGGAGGGAGGGGCTCGACGAGGAGATGTATGATGAGATACTGAAGAGGCATCTCTCCAAGCTAGGCTCCGAGAAGAGGTTCCTGCTGGGGGAGTCGGAACATTCATGCACCAAGGTGCGCAGGATCGCTTCCGGCAGGCGTCCAGTGGAGAGCGGACTTCTACCAAGGATCAGGGAACTCGAGGAGATCTGGAGGAGGGCGGGCCTTTCCCGACCAGGGAGGGTCCAGGGAAAAAAGAAGTGCATCCTGGACACCAACGCCTTTTCCGACATCTCCGCCTCGAGGCATTTCGGGAACCCCCATGTCCATTTCATGGCACCCCTTGCCGTCCTTATGGAGCTAACGGAGTGGTGCAACATCCGGAGGTTCCCCCTGGAGATGGAGCATGTCACGTTCAAAGAGGTTACTTCCAAGATACCTCTTGAGATAGACCAGATGTTCTCGAAGTTCAAGGGGAAGGAGCCGAGCCTCACGGACAAGAAGGTTGCGACCCTTGCACTCGAGGAGAGGGCGGATGTCATCGTTTCCGGGGACCGCGACCTATGGGATTCCGGGCTGGAGTACCAGCTGGAGAAGAACTACGGCATCGGATTGAAGGTGATCAAGCCAGAAGAGCTTGAAAGATGGATAAGGAGGAGTAATTGATTTTTCACCGGATAGGTCCCTGAGCTAAAGGAAAATTATTATAGGAATCCAGGAACATATTCCTTCTCCTGACAGAGGTGGGTTTATTTGAATACGGTCAAGATGGCAGTGGCAACCATGATCTGCATGATGACCTTGTCGGTGGTATTGGTCATCGATCCCACGAAGGTCGAGGGAAAGGACGGCAGCTTCGGGGGCGAGACCGGGACGCCGGAGGACCCCTTCATCATCGAGGACGTGAGGGACCTTCAGAACATCGAGAACAACCTGAGCGCGCATTACGTGCTTGGGAACGATATCGACGCCTCCGTCACGAGCTCATGGAACGCAGGGGCAGGGTTCGAACCGATCGGGACCTGGCAGGACCCTTTCGTCGGAATTCTGGATGGCAGGAACTTCACCATCACCGATTTGTCCATCAACCGCCCGTCCACGGACTATGCAGGTATCTTCGGATACCTCGGTACAAGTTACCCCATTAAAGGTATGTTGAAGAACCTCGCTCTTGTCGATTGCGTTATCACCGGAAAGGACTACGTTGGTGGGCTCGTCGGAAAAAGCAACGCTGCCTTAATATCCAATTGTCATGTCTCCGGGGCCGTCAGAGGGATCAACAGGGTGGGCGGGCTCGTAGGTTTCGACCAGGGCTCGATCTACGACTCCCACAGCTCGGCAAGCATCAATGCCGAATATTACGGCGGGGGTCTTGTGGGATACGATCAAGGCCAGGTCTACAACTGTTACAGCACGGGTGACGTCAATGCTGTATCATTCGCAGGAGGTCTATTCGGATATCACTGGCGTATTAATTCCAACTCCCATTACAATGTCGAAGAGGTGTCGATCAACGGAGGCCATCACCTCACCACGGGCGGGCTCTTCGACGATCAGTACCAGGATTGGATGTCAAATGGCCTCTCCCTTGACATATCCGACTACTCTTCCACTCTTGTTCCCTCGGGGGGATATTACCTTATCAGCAATGCTCAGGGTTTCCGGGATATTCTGGGATTCGCCGATGTGAACGATTACAGGTACCGCCTCTCCGCGGACATCGACCTCTCCGGCAACCCTGGGTTGTACATTCCACACTTTTCGGGTTCGGAGTTCGATGGAGACAACCATACCATCTACAACCTCAGACTGGATCTGGATTTTGTGGTAAACGTTGGGATGTTCGGTAATGTACTAAGCGGGGTCATCAGAAATCTTGACCTTGTTGATGTAGACTTGAACGGAAGAGGTTCTGTCGGCGGCTTGATAGGTTCCATGGGCCGGGTAACCGTGTCATTCTGCAGCACCTCGGGAGAGGTTGCAAGCGGAGGCAGTGCCGGGGGGCTCATCGGTTCTGAAAATACCGGAGAGATATTTGATTGCTATTCCACCTGTGATGTGAACGGAAATGGTTCTGTGGGCGGTCTTGTGGGAATGACACACGGGGGGAGCGTATACAATTGTCATGCCACGGGAAACATTGACGGAGGGTTCTGGCGGATAGGCGGCCTTATCGGGACCAGTACCATAACGGCGGTCGCCAACTGCTCCGCCACCGGTAATGTGAGGGGGACCGACGATTACGTGGGAGGTCTCATGGGAATGAACGAGGGGGGTAGAGTGTCCGGATGCTATGCGACAGGGACCGTCTCGGGTGACAGATGGGGGATCGGCGGGCTGATCGGGGACAATGACGGAGGGATAGTATCCGACTGCTACGCAAATGGCAACGTTGTCGGTATCGATAACGCCGTGGGAGGTCTGATAGGAGATAACACGGGAGCAGCGTACAACTGCTACTCGACCGGGAACGTCAGCGGGAGTGGAACATATTTCGGAGGCCTCGTGGGATATCAGTTCGGGACCGTTTCCGACTGCTTCTGGGATGTGGAGTCCTCCGGTCGGACCTCGAGCTACGGCGGAACTGGCAAGACTACCACCGAGATGATGACCATGAGTACGTTTACCGATGCTGGATGGGACCTTGACGGCATATGGCACATCGTCGAGGATGAGACCTATCCGTTCTTCAGATGGCAGGATGCGGGGGCCCCCGTCGCAAACGCCGGTCCGGAGCAGATAGTCTATCTCGGGCAGGATGGAGAGGCAACAGTGTCATTTGAAGGGACAGAAAGCTACGACGATTTCGGTATCTTCAGCTATACGTGGGCTTTCATACACCAGGGTATGGAAGTCCTTCTTTACGGGAAGAAGGTTGAATACGTGTTCAGGGCCCCCGACCTTTATGATGTTACTCTGAAGGTGACCGATGCCTCGGGAAACCAGGGTGTCGACATCATGCAGGTTGCCATTCTGGACCAGATACCACCTGTGGCGGATGCCGGGTCGGACCAGGTGGTTGACGAGGGAACCTATGTGACCTTCGATGGAAGCGGGAGTTCCGACAACGTAGGGATCGTCGGTTACAAGTGGACGTTCACGGACGGCGGACCCGTTTCCCTCGAGGGGATCGCTCCAGGCCACGATTTCAACAACCCCGGATCCTTCATCGTTACCCTGAAGGTCACCGACGCTTCTGACAACAGCGACACCGACACCATGACCGTAACGGTCAATGATATCACATCCCCCGTGGCCGACGCCGGGGAGGACGTGATCGTGGAGGAGGGGGCCGTTGTTATATTCAACGGAAGCGAAAGCCACGACAATGTCGGGATCGCGAACTGGACCTGGACCTTCTTCGACGGCGAGAACATCACTCTTTACGATGTCCAACCACTATACAGGTTCAATACAACAGGACTCTATATCGTCACCTTGAACGTAACCGATGAAGCTGGTTACTGGAATACCGATACGATGAACGTTACCGTTGTGGATATCACTCCTCCCATCGCGGACGCGGGTCCGGACCAGGTTGTTGACCAGGGAACTCTGGTGATCTTCAACGGAAGCGGCAGTTCGGACAATGTGGGCATAACGAACTGGACCTGGACCTTCACCGATGGAGGCAAGATCACTCTGCAGGGCTCCGGTCCGAGCTACCTTTTCGAGCATCCTGGCGTTTTCATTGTGACATTGAACGTGACCGATGTCGCCGGCAACTGGCAAATCGATACAATGACGGTCACCGTAAGGGACATCACACCGCCCGTTGCGAACGCGGGGGAGGACCGGACCGTTCCGGCGGGGACCACGGTCTCGTTCGACGGATCGCTGTCCATCGACAATGTCGGGATCACGAGCTACATATGGACCTTGGACTACAATGACGAGGGGCAGACCCTTCTGGGGGAGGAGGTCACGTTCACCTTCGTCAAGGGAGGGACCTACGAGGTCCTCCTAACTGTGTCAGATGGAAGCGGGAACACCGACCAGGACAGTGTCATGATATATGTTATCGACAAGGGGACGGTATCGGGGACCGTCCTTGATGATGAAGAACAGCCCGTTGAGGGGGCCCTGGTGGAGATCACCGCATCGGACGGTAATGTTTATTCCGCCACGACTGGATCGGATGGATCGTTCTCCCTGGAGGTCCCCTACGGGCCCTTCGCATGGAAGATATCCAAAGACGGATACGAGACGATCTCGGGGACCGGGACGGTGGCGGCGATGGGTGATGCGGATATCGATCTATCAGGGGAGCCGATGGTGAGGGAGAAGGAGGATGGGAAGGACTCCAACCTTCTCCTTTGGATACTTATCGTCATCATCCTGATCGCGATCGTCGTCCTTTACTTCCTGATGAGAAGCAAAAAGACAAAGGATTGGGGGGAGGAATAACCTCTCTCAGGACCTATTCTGGATCCGGGACAGGAACGCAATGTACCTGTCAACGATCGGGCCCTTGAACGTCTCGTCTGTCAGGCGGGCGTTCATCATGGCCTCATCGTCGTCCTGCTTTTCTTCCGGAACCACTAGTTTGATCGGGAATGCCTCGCATCCGGCACAGGGTTTGCCGGCATGCTGTTCTACCTTCCTGAACACGCCGGTATATCCGAACTTGTCGTTCTTCTCATCGTCGCCGCCACCGCAGCACGTGGTAAAATAGAGGGTCTTGATGTTCTTTCCATGCTTCTTTACGAACGACCTAAGCGGGGTGATGAGGTTCCCCATCCATATGGGTCCGACAAGGATGACCCTGTCGTAGGATCCCACGTCATGTTCCATCTTCCTGATGCCGAATGTGATATGCAGCCAGGAGGAGAGAAGGAGGAACAGGAAAACGTTGAGGCGGGGCCGTATGGGTTCGATATCGGCCTTTAGGTCGCGTGCAAGCCGCTTTGCAAGATAGCGATTGTTCCCCGTGTGAGAGTAATATGCCACAAGTGTTCTCATTTGACCTCACCTGTTTGATGTCACGTTGTTTGGATGATAAGCCGTAGGATAGATACTTTTTTTCATTGCTCAAGGATTGGTCTCATTTTCCACAGAATCCCCGGGAGGGGTCCCCTTTTCCGACCTCGCTCGATGACATTCCGACATCATTTCGAACAACAGCTTTCAGAAATATTCAATATACCTGTGGTCAATCACCTTCATGGACGAAAAGGCCCTGCATTCGGAGATCATCGAGCTCACTGTGAAGTTACGTGAATTGGAACCCTGGAAAGATCTTTCGGATGATGACATCTTCGGTGTCGAATATTCCAAAGGTGTTGCATACTGTTCTGTGATCGGACATACCATGGAGAACAGAGGCGTGGTCTTTCATCTCGGGGATGAGGGTTTCAGGGGTCTTATCGGTACAATGGAAGGCCCGGAAAACCCCCTTGATGCCCTGATGATCTGGCGTGCACTGTCCGTCTCTTTCGATGACCGGAGGTTATTGAAGGAAAAAGATCTGGAGATCATCAGGGATTCCGGCAGAAAATTCAGGGGAAGGGGAGAGTGGCCGGTTTTTAAAAGCTTCATCCCCGGATATGTCCCCTGGTACATCTCCGATGAGGAGGCATCTGTCCTGGTGGAACTTCTGTCTCTCTTTGTAACAGCTTTCAACGAGATAACCAGGAACAGGAAGAGGGTCTCAAGGAGCATTCGGGGAGTGAACGTTCTGAAACACACTAAGAAGGGAAATATATGGAGGATCAAAAAGCCGGACCTCTCATCCGAGATCACGATACCCGTGATGGAAGATAAGACCTTCAGGAAACTGGATAAGGAACTTCCCCGTGTTCAAAAGGTGCTGGAAATGTCCTGCGAACCTCTGAGGTCACCTGTCAGGGAAGGCAAGGACCGGCCATTCATACCGATAACGGTCTTCATGGCGGACAGGGACTCGAAGATGGTCCTATCATATGGACTAGCCAGGATAGAGGACCTGCATAGGGTCGTGGCAGACGTCTTTCTTGACGGTATCAAGAGGTTCGGGATCCCGGCCGAGATCCATGTCGACCGTGAGGATATTCACTTCATGATGGTCGAAACCGTGGAGCGGTTCGGATCGAAGTTCTTCCTCGGTAATGATCTGGAGGCAGTGGAGGAAGTGAAGAGGTCCTTCTCTTCCATGGGATGGTAGGGGAACCCGATGGGACCTGTGTCCAGGCCCTTATCGTATCATTGATGAAAATGGAATATACATTTATTCCAGTAAGCCCTTGTCTTGATCATTTTCCAATTCCGGTAAGAATTGAACGGGATAGAGATCATGAAGATCGACACCCACATTCAGGAAATCGCTGCCGGATACGGGAGGTCTATGGGTGTGGGCATGATAATGAAAGAAGCAGTTGTTATCCAGATATGTCTTCCTTAATGATCTTTTGATCTCCCTGGTCCTTTTGCCATCGAACCTGTCCTCCGCGAGAGGATAATGGGATAGCATCGTTCCTTTCAGCAGGATATACTCATCGCTCACTGAAGAGATACGGTTCTTCAGATACCAGTTACTTTCCGCTCTGTCATGATTCCCCCTTATCAGATGCTTTTTTCCTCTGAGCTGGCGCAGGACATTCGAAATGACAGGGCCGCTTCTGCTCACGAACCCCAGGTCCCCCAGGATGTAGACCGTATCGCTGTTGTCTATCCTTTCGTTCCATCTGGAAATGATGGCATCATGCATATCATCGAG
>JAFGJI010000103.1 GCA_016929175.1 Thermoplasmatota archaeon
CCGGCCATGTACATCGGGTCGACGGATTCCCATGGTCTCCATCATCTTGTTTACGAGGTCGTGGACAATTCCATAGACGAGGCCATGGCGGGTTATTGTTCCCGGATAAAGGTAACACTGACAAGGCAGGGAACGGTCATCGTGGAGGATAACGGGAGAGGGATACCCGTTGCACCTCACCCGAAATACAATATTCCAGCACTTGAGATCGTCATGACAAGGCTTCACGCCGGAGGAAAGTTCAGGAAGGACGCCTACAAGGTTTCCGGCGGACTGCATGGCGTGGGGGTTTCCGTTGTGAACGCCCTTTCCGAATGGCTGGAAGTGACCGTTACAAGGAACGGAAAACAGTATTTCCAGAGATATGAGAAGGGGAAGACGGCCACTTCTCTGAAAGTTATAGGTGATGCACCCGAAGGGGCTTCAGGGACATCGGTGCATTTCTCCCCCGATACCGGAATATTCACAACCACCGAATTCAAGATAGAAGTGCTGGAAAATAGAATGAGAGAGCTTGCATTCCTCAACAGGGGTACAAGGATCATCCTTGTAGAGGAATCCACCGGAAAAAGGGAGGAATTCTTCTACGAGGGCGGGCTCGTCTCCTTCATCGAGTATATCGACAGGAACCGTACCTCACTTATAGATGACCCCGTCTTCGTTTACGGGGAGCGTGAGGGAGTGGCTATCGAGATCGCCATGGAATGGACCGATGGCTATACGGAGAACATCTTCTCATATGCGAACAATATCAACACATCGGAAGGTGGAACACACCTGTCCGGTTTCAAGGGCGCCCTCACCAGGACTTTCAATGACCATGCCAAAAAGGAGGAGCTCTTCAAGAAGGACCAGCTCCTGCAGGGCGAGGATATCAGGGAGGGGCTGAGCTGTGTGATATCGGTCAAGGTCCCCGAGCCCCAGTTCGAGGGTCAGACGAAGACAAAGCTCGGGAATTCCGAGGTCCGGGGCTACGTCGAAACCTTTCTCAATGACAAACTGAGGGAATACCTGGAGGAGCATCCCAAGGAAGCCGAGAAGATCATCCAGAAAGCCCTCCAGGCCTCCCAGGCCAGAGAGGCTGCCCGTAAGGCAAGGGAACTTACGAGAAGGAAAGGCCTTCTCGAAGGCTCGGGACTCCCGGGAAAGCTTGCGGACTGCCAGTCCCGGGACCCGAAGATATCCGAACTCTACCTTGTCGAGGGAGATTCCGCGGGGGGTTCCGCCAAGCAGGGCAGGGACAGGGCGTTCCAGGCCATTTTGCCGCTCAGAGGCAAGATCCTGAACGTCGAGAAGGCCAGGCTCGACAAGGTCCTCTCCAATAACGAGATAAGGTCCATGATAACCGCCCTCGGATGCGGTATAGGGGATGAATTCGACATAGACAACCTGAGATACCACAGGATAATCATCATGACCGATGCAGATATCGACGGGGCCCATATCCGAACATTGCTTCTGACATTCTTCTACCGTTACATGCAGGACCTTGTCAACAGGGGCAACCTTTACATCGCGCAGCCTCCACTTTACAGGGTCAAGAAGGGAAAACAGGAATTCTACTGCTTCACCGAGGAGAGAAAGGATGAGCTGGTGGAAACCCTTGGCAAGGGTACATCGACCCAGCGTTACAAGGGTCTCGGTGAGATGAACCCCGACCAGCTCTGGTCCACCACCATGGACCCCGATTCGAGAACACTTTTAAGGGTAACCGTCGATGACGCCATCCAGGCCGATGAGATGTTCACCATCCTGATGGGGGATCAGGTCCAACCAAGAAAGGAGTTCATCGAGACCCATGCCAAGGAGGTGACCGATCTTGACATCTGAGGGCCAGGAAGAAGGAGATATCAAGGCTATAGAACGGGGAGGAGTCAGGAACAAGGAGCTCGTCGAGGAGATGAAGACATCATACCTTAATTACTCCATGTCGGTCATCGTGGGAAGGGCGCTCCCCGATGCAAGGGACGGATTGAAACCGGTTCACCGGAGGATCCTTCACTCCATGAACGAAGGTGGCATGGTCCACGGAAAACCCTACAAGAAATCCGCAAGGGTCGTGGGAGATGTCCTTGGTAAATACCATCCCCACGGGGATTCTGCCGTCTATGATGCAATGGTCAGGATGGCCCAGAATTTCTCCCTGAGGTATCCCCTCATCGACGGGCAGGGAAACTTCGGATCGGTGGACGGTGATTCCGCTGCTGCGATGCGTTACACCGAATCAAGGACCACAAAGATAGCCATGGAGATGCTCGAGGACCTCGAGAAGGAAACGGTGGATTTCGAACCTAATTACGATGGCTCCCTCGAAGAGCCCATAGTGCTCCCATCGAAGCTCCCGAATCTTCTGGTGAACGGCACATCGGGTATTGCGGTCGGCATGGCGACGAACATGCCCCCGCACAATCTCACCGAGGTCGTGAATGCCCTTCTTGCACTCCTCGAAGACCCCGAACTCGATTCATTTGCCCTCATGGAGCATATCCTTGCACCCGATTTCCCGACGGGTGCGATCATTTACGGGAAGAACGGGGTGTACCAGGCATACACTACGGGAAGG
>JAFGJI010000104.1 GCA_016929175.1 Thermoplasmatota archaeon
CCCCTCTACTGCTATTTCCTGGCTGGTGTAAGGATGGTTCCCGGTTCTTCTGACCTTCAGCCCGTATGTCATGCCTCTTTTGATCCGTGTCTCCCCGTATTTCGAAAGGGACCCCATCAGGAGATCCTTCCTAGATGAAGACCTGACAACGAAAGAGAACGATGATACGCCAGGTACCTGCCTGAGCACCAGGGATACCTTTTCATCATGATCGCTCTCAACGAAGAGCCGGCTTCTCCTGACCTCGAGAATATGCTCGACGCCGGCGGTGAAAAGGTTCTCCTCGATGTCGTCCGCAAGCCGTTTGAGGAACCTCGATCTGACCCTTTCGGACTTGAGCCCGAGCTCAGCGAACCTTATGAGGACCGTCGTCATGTTCTCCAGACCCCGTAAACAGAGGTACCGCAATGAGGGCACCTGCCATCATTGGATACCTTTGATCTGATGCTGAACATGTTCCGGCTTATTATTCTCTTACCGCATCCCGGACAGTAGGTGTCGTTGAAGCTTCCGCCTCCCATATTTCCAATGAACACGTGCTTCAACCCCATTTCAATTGCTGTCTCCTTTGACCTGATCAGGGTCCCTTCCGGGGTCGGTGGAACATCCAGCATCTTGTGGTCCGGATGGAAGCGGTTGAAATGCACGGGAACCTGATCGTGGAGTTTCGAGAGGATCCAGCCGATGAAGCCCTTGATCTGTTCTTCGTCATCGTTGTGACCCGGGATCACCAGATAGGCGATCTCTGTATGTACTCCCAAATCCACAGCGGTCTTGACATTGTCAAGAACGGTACCCAACGTGCCGCCGACTATCCGGGTGTAGAAATCCTCCGAAAACCCCTTGACATCCACGTTGGCCCCGTCAGTGTGTTCCATCAATTCCTTCCATGGGCCTGGACGGAGATGCCCGTTCGTCACGAGGACCACCTTTGCCCCCCTCTTCCTCAGTTCCGGCGAAACGTCCATGATGTACTCGAAGTTTATCGTCGGTTCGTTATAGGTGAAGGCCACACCGATGCTTTCCCTGTCGAGGGCCCTGTTGATCAGAAGTTCGGGTGGAATGAAGTAGTCCTCCATTCCCTCGGGACGCTCGCGGGAAAGGCTCCAGTTCTGACAGTGCCTGCAGCTCAGGTTGCATCCGATGGAGCCGAGGGAGAGTATCCTTGAGCCCGGCAGAAAATGGTTCAGCGGTTTCTTCTCGATGGGGTCCAAATGCACTGCGGGATACAAACCGTAACCTGCAGCCATGAGCTTGCCGTTCCTGTTTACCCTTATCCCGCATATCCCCCTTTTACCTTCCCCGATCCTGCATGTGTGGGGGCACAGATCGCATCTTGCATCCCTGCCCTCCAGGGATTCCCAGTGTCTAGCCAAGGTGCCTTCGACCATTCCTTCTCACGGGGGCGATATCGTTCCCGCAGCGAATAAAACTTCCCCCCGGATCACCAGAAACGATCGAGCGCTCCTGCGGGGGCGGCGAAGCCCAGAAGTTCCCTTATCTTTGCCGCGTTGTTCGGGGCCATCCCTTTCGGGTGATTGTTGAAGTAGACCCTGGTATCCCTGTCCCTCTTGGATGCGATTATCTTCAGGGGGTCCAGCCTTTCCCTGAGCTCATTTTCAGGATAATTGTAATGATACCTTGCATCCCTGTCGTCGTCCTGGTTCCTAAACCAGGCTTCCTTGTTCCTCCCGTGGAAACGTACATAGCCGTGCCTTGCAGTATCTTCCGAGAGCCATGGGAACGAGGGGCCGTCAACAACGACGAGGGCCACACCGAACTCCCTGAGGATGTCCCTTGCCTCGGCGCTGAGCCTCAGGTCCTCATCGAGCCATGAGGAGTTCCTCAGCTCCAGGGCGGGGTCCCCCGGAAGGGATGATAGCTTATTGCAGAGTTCCCGGAGCCTTTTAAGACCGAACACATACCCTGGGAGCGGTACCTTTGGCTCCGATTTCATCTTGTAACGTATGTCGCCCCTGACGCTGAAATATGGAGAGGCCTGGAAGAGGACCGCTCCGAGAACGCCATCGTCGTTCAGCGGTCCAAGAACAGCTCTTTCGAACTCTTCCAGTGACCGGTACAGACCTTCGGGTTCCTCCTCCATGCATTTCTCGTGGGATATGACGCTTGGAACCTTTATCGATAACTCCCTGTCATCGAAGGAGCGGGCGGTCCTTGACCACCCCTTCAAGGTGGTGGCAGGAGGGACCGCATAGAAGGTCGAGTTGATCTCCACGGTGTCGAACCTCGAGAAATAGAACCTCAGGAAGTCCCTCCGGTGAGTACCTTCCGGATAGAATGACCCGAGCCAGTCCATGTAGGACCAGCCGCTGTTGCCGATCCTGATCCTTCCCATGTTCCCACCGGGGCTCCTTCATTCGAGTTTGCCCTTCTTCCCACAGTTCGGGCATTTGATCTTCAGGGGCCGATCCTCGGTGGTGATGGGAATGGGGGTGCCGCAGGCTGGGCAGGGGATGTATCCGACGGCTTCCGGAGCCTTGCTGTTGGACGATTCAAGGTCGAACTCTTCCTGAGATAGGGAGTACATCTTCGCCTCACCGTCGTGGAAGACCTCCTGGGGAGCTTCCATCCCGACCTCTTTCGTGTCTCCGAGCTCAAGGACCTGGCCTGACGGCCTGTATACGGGTCCCTGGATTCCTTCCATCTCCGTCTCCTTGAAGATTATCGGAAAATATCGGTACTCGAAATCGGGAAAATAGTCCCTCCTCTTCTTTTCCTCGGCCACGGTGTCACCTGTTGCCGGAGTTGTTTCCTCCCATAAAAACGTATTCACGAAAAACGTTGGCATGGCTTCAGCAGGAGGCCCTGACAAGTATAGTGCCATAATGATAGTTTTTAAAATGCGCTTCCCAGTTGGCCGCCTGCAGCTTTCCGAATATCCCACATTGACAGTATAAACGTATTTTTGTACACTTTCGTTTTATGGAGCTTCCATGTTTTCACTTGCTATGGGTAGTGTCTCTCAGTCCATCTACCGTTCCTTCTTCCTCCAGGGTGCGGCCAGGATGAGAAGGGCAACCCATGATGCGATGCAGAGTGCAAACAGTCCCAGTGCGATAAGGGGAAGGAACGGAACACGGTCCCCTTCTTCCTTCACAGACAGCCTTATC
>JAFGJI010000105.1 GCA_016929175.1 Thermoplasmatota archaeon
AACGAACTTCAGCTGGACCCCGACGATGAAGGTGATCGATTCGATACCCGGCCGGTCGTTCATCTTCTTCCAGTTGTATTTCAGACCAGAAGAATGGGTCTCGTTCACCTGCTTGCTGTTGCTCTTGGATTCATGGGTATATTCGACCCGGATCATGAGGTAATAGGACTCACCGACCGTCAACTTCTCAACATCGGTATAGTTGAGGTTCACCACCTTCAGCTGGAGTGTGTCTCCGATGTTCAGCTTTGGGACCTCGAGACCTGGTATGGGGATGTCGGGTATCTTGGGAATGAAACTGAGATCGATGTTGAACCCGAGGCCCAGTATGCAGACCTCGATGGAATTCCCGGCCTCCTTGACCTTCGGGTTCGAGGTCTCTCCGTGATCGAAGACCGGGAGCGGTGTCACGAAGATCTCCGGATACATCCTTGCGTGATATCCGTCCCTCTGCTGGCTGACCCTGAAGGAATAATGGCCGCTGGCCAGCTCCACGTTGGTCGAGTTTGTGACCCACATACCGCTTTCACCGATGAAGGCGAAGGTCACCTCCAGTTCCGCCCTGGTCGTGTTGATGATGCATTTCAACACTATCTGTTGACCCTCCGGCTCAAAGGCTTCGATGGTGAGCCTCTGCGCTTTCGATCGGGGTATATCCACCTCGAACTCCGCCCAGTCCTCGGAATTGTTGAATTGCACATATGGCCTTGAGAATTCATCATCGAAACCCGCCGAGACCCCTGATGTATAATTATAGACAGAAAGGTCTTCGAGCGTCAGCGTGTCCTTGATCCTGAGATCGGATGTGCTTTCCGTTATGGTGATATCGACGACGTCGTTGGTGTAACCGTGCTTGACATCGATAAGCTTCCTGCCCTTCTTCTGGATGATGAAGGTCTCCAAGGTTCTCACGGCGGAGACCCTGAGGTCTTTACCTCCTCCAAGACCTGCGGTCGTTATCCAGATGGTGTCCTTCGGATAATGATACAGCGTGAACGAATAGCATTGGTCCGTCTTGGGTATATCGAAAGATCCCTTCTGGCCCCCGACCTCGTAGAACAGTTCTGCAGAGACGTAATGATCTCCTTCCTTCGTGAGGAAAGCGGTTATCTGTGTCTCGGCAAGGATCGAGAAACTCGTATATTCGAAATCCAGAGGTTTCGTCCTCATCTCGATATTCTCCACGCTGTCCACAGATTCGTACGGGATAACCTCCACCCGGTCCTGCTTGATGTAGCTGTTGGCATACCAGTAGGTCCTGAAGCTGAGAGCCTGGTTCCTTCTCCCGTGGGTGGAGAAGTCCACGTTGAAGAACTGATAGGTGTTTGGATTGATGAAATCGTGACGATAGACCATCCTGTAAGCGACCGGTTCATCTCCGAACCATACCGAAACATTCGCAACGGGATCATTGTATCCGGTATTGTCATTTACCATCAGATGGAACTGGGCGATGTAGTCGTCATCTTCCATTTCAGTTGAGTTGACGCTCTTGCAGAGATAGCCAGGGACAGGAGGTCTCTGGGGTTCGATCGACCACCCGTTCCCCTCGTCCTTTGCGTCCTTCATGTGCTCCATGTGGTCGGCCGAAAATACCAATTTCTCGGTCTCCCTGGCCCTCTGATTGATGATACTGCTTGTATACAGGACGCTTTCAGCGTCATACATGGCAACGAGCACCTTGTATTCTCCAAATGGAAGGTCCGTGACGAGATTGTCCCTGTTCTGCTCCTCCACTGCCTTGGCCGGGTCCCATTCGAGTTCAACCATCTTGCTCTTGTGGGAAGCCACCATTATCCTGTCGTCAAGGGTGACATCGAACACCCCTCCGGAGGGCGACAATATGGAAAGCTCCACGTTGACATAGGAGGGAAGAGCTCCGTGGTTGATCACCCTGACAGGTATCTTGAGCGTTCCATTATGGGAGATCTCCTTTGAATGGTCCAGCACTTCGATCTCGATATCATCGATGAGATTGACCACGAGATCCAGGGATTCGTCCTGATCATCCCCCCAGATGTCAAGTGTCATACCGTCACTTTCCCTCTCCACGGACAGGAACATACGGTAGGTCCCCTTGGGATAGGTCGATCTCTTGGGTTGGAACAGAAGATGGACCTCGGCATCCCTCCCGGGAAGGATCGTCACGTTCTTCGAATGGGCGAGGTATTCCCTGCCGAAAGGATCGTTCACCGTCAGGTTCACGAAATATGTCTCTATGTCATTCGAAGGGTTGGTGAGATGCGTTTCCACGATGATATCCTCGCCCTTGTAGTGTTCGTAATTGAGTATGTTCATCAGGTAGTCGTTCGGTGATCGCAGCATGGCCAATGCCAGCGTAATATCGGGGGAGAAGAAGGTCGAGAAGGAGAAGGCTCCCTCACCGAACTTCACCGCACCTGAAGGTATCAGGTCCTTGACCATGTCGTAATAGAGTGATATGATCGCCCCTTCCCTGGATGCCGAGCATGCGAAGTCATATACGAACTTCTCCGGGAGGGTAAGGGATGCGAACTCATCATCGAGTACCTGTCCCTGTGGTGTCTTCTTTGCATCTGTCCCGGAGTTCAGGAACTCTCCTGGAGTATGGGTCAGAGGAGCGAGTAGCTGCTTGAAAAGTGTGTCCCCGTAATAGATGGGGAGCACATCTTCCAGACCGATATAGCCCATGGGATACCCTGTGGGATTTACCCAGACGGAATTGGAGCTGGATATCCAGGTCGAT
>JAFGJI010000106.1 GCA_016929175.1 Thermoplasmatota archaeon
CGTCAATGGCCTCGGTGTATGGCATCCACTGCGACCAGTGCCTCATACCCTGGGTGGTCAAGCGGTATTCGATGGAACCTGCATCCACCCATGACTGCCCGTCAGTGACCTTGATGCGAACGATCTGGAAGGGGTCAAGCTGGTATTCGTCCTCGGGAGGTGAAAGCAGTTCGAATGCGGGCGAGGTGGTGTCATCCGATCCATCGTTTATCGGACCGGATGCCGATATCCCTGTATCAAAGGCCTCCACCATCTGAAAGTTCAGAAGAAGAAGACCACTTACCATGACCGCAACCGCCACGATGAGGGCAGCGGACCTGTATTTCGCCTCACGCATGTTTGCACCTGTATTCTCCTGTCAATACTTTTACTGGATCGATCACTTCGTATCGGATTTCCCGCTCTTCTTTCTTTCGAGCGTATGCCTGTAATCCAGTTCCTCCGCTTCCAGCTCCTTCTCCTCATCCACCTCGAGCAGGAAGTTCCGTCTCTTGGAAAGCGCGAGAAGGATCAGGACCAGGACCACGACCAACGATATCAGTATCACGGCGATCGTTACAACGCGATACTGCTCCTCGGCATCATCCCCCTCCGTGTCCGGTTCAACGCCCACGGGATAGGCGGGATGGCTCGTCCTTCTTGTCGGGTCCGTATTGTTCTGGAACTCCTGGAAGTTCGTGAACATATCATTATCGGAATCGATGGCCCCATCAGGTCTGAAGGGGTTCAATCCGTATCTTATCTCCCAAGCATCGTACATGCCGTCTCCGTCGGAGTCGATGGACGCCGGGTCCACCTGCTCTGGCTCCATTACCGTGATATCGAAATTGAGAACGACCGAGTGGGCAGGGTCGCTGGCGATCAGGGTGATCATGTGGTTGCCCGGCGAAAGTGCCTTGAAGAAGGATCCCGAAGAGCTCAGGAAGCCGTCTATGTCGGAATACCAGGCAAAATCGAGATCGTCCCCGTCCGGGTCCTCCGACTGGGATGCGTCGAAATACACCCGTTCCGTCGTCAGGTAGGTTATACCGTTGGAGGGTTCTCCAAGGGTCGCCTTGATATCCGGGGCTGAATTCACGATCACGTTGAATTCCCTGCTCTGAGCGAAGTTGCCCACGTTATCGTAGGTTCGGAACTGCACGTAATTGTTCTTCCCCTCTTCGAACTGGATCTCCATCTCGACATGGATCGACTGGTCCGTGAACGTCGTGATATCGGCTGGCATCCAGTCTCCGAACAGCTCCTTTCCTCCTGTCGAGTAACGGTATTCGGTGGTTTCCGTTCTTATTCCGGAGCCCTCCCGGAACCCCTGCTGGTCGGATATATCCAGCGAGACCACGACGTACCTTCCGTTCTGGACCTCGGTCTCATGCGGCCTGAAATTGATGAAGTTCGGGGATTCCTCGTCTATCCAGAGATTGTAATCCGGGGAATAGGTCCATCCGTTGCCTGCCAGGTCCATTGCCCTGAACTTGATCCAGTTGGATTTGCCGTTCCCGAAGGTGTTCTTCACCGATATCCTTACCTCCTGGTCGTCCCTTGACACCTTGGCGGTCACCCAGGACGTGTACTCATCTTTGGTGGTGGTTGATATGGCGTACTGAACGTCCTTGGCAGATACGCCGGAGCCTTTTCCGTCGCTGATGAGTATGGAAGTGACGGGTGTGTGTGTATTGACCCATACCTGATGACCGGGGGAGAACTCGGAAAATATTACCTCATCGCCATCGATATTGGTAATGGCGAGATTGGGTGCTGAAGGGTTCCCCGCCCTGTCCACCGACCAGACCCATATCTTCTTGATCCCTTTTACATCGAATGTGAGCTTTGTCGATGTGTCCGGGCTCTCGACCCACTTGGCGGCTCCTCTTGTCCCTTCCTCGGCGAGCGGATCGAAATCCGACACGTAATAGCCAAGGATGCCCGATTCGTAGTCCTCTGCCGGTTCCCACGTAACATAGACCTCATTATCATCGTCAAAATCCACCATGCGGTCCTCGAACGAATCCGCATGGACCTTGATACCCTGGGGGGGCAGAGGACTGAAAGGATCTATGTTGATGACGTAGGACAGCCCTCCGGAGACGTCGGTTCCCGGAGGTACGTTGCTGAGGGTCAGATTGTACAGCTTCCGGATGTAGTCGTTCTCCGCGGTAACATCGACCATGCATGACCCTTCGACATATTCCTGGACCCATGAAACACCTTTTTCATCGATCATAGTGAAACCGACAGACCCGGGTCTCGGTGACAGATCTGTATTGGGATAGACCGCCCGGACCCCGCGGAACTGGAAATCCTCGTTTCCATGTACCCATCCACCGTTCCCTATGTAACCTCTATCGAACGAATAGGCATATAGGGACCCCGAAAGATCGAGCTTGTTCTCGACCCAGTAGGCATCTTTCAAACGGTAGGTTGAGATTATCGCTCCGGCACCCATTGCTGTAACGCTCAGCGTCTGGAACGATGAGGTCGGATAGCTGGCAGTGGGTGAGAACTTGAATGTCACCCTCAGGTCCGTTCCCTCCACATAGACGCGTGATGCCGCCGTATCAAGAGTTACATAACCGTCGGGGTCTATCTCAGAAAAGATGTAGGTGCCATCGGATGAATAGTACATCATCATATCCGCAAGTCCTTGTCCCAGGGTGGCGGACACCGCTCTCACCTCGGTATAGCTTACAGGGTGAGTTACAAGTGCATCGACCGTGTAGTCCCGGTACTGGGCATAAAGGACACCTCCCTCATCTGTATCGAGAGTAGCCTCCTTTACGTTCATCACGTTGATCCCCCACATTATCGCAAGCCCGTCGTTGATGTTCTGCTGGGAATAGGTCGAGTACTGACGACCCACCGTCCCCGCCTCGTTCTCGATGCCAACACATGAATAATAGCCATTTGTATAGGTGGTGTAAGGGGTGCCTCCGGCAGTTGCGTCCTTGTACTGCATCTTTATGAGGCCGGACTCGTACAGGATAACCTCGAAGGTTTGTTCAAAACTGGCGGCATCATAACCATAGTTCTGGGCATAATATGAACCGTAGTAATACGCATAGCATTTGTTCCACTCGAAGCAGACCCACCTCTCCCCGAACGTCCTCCCCTCGAGAGCATATGCCCTGAAGTTCATTGGTATTCCGGGATAGGCTCCGTTATAACCATGAAGGACCGCGATCCAGCCGTTCTGATAGCTCGTGGAGGGAAAGGTCTGGCCGTAATAGGAATAAGGATAGTAGGGGGCGAAATCGACGTATCCCGATGCGTGCACCATGACCTCATCGTAGTACTGCCCGTAGAACGGGAAATGGAACGGAAGCTTGTAGATCTGATTGCTATCCGCGTTCGAGGAATAAGACTTCACATTTGAAAGGTAAACTCCGTCCTTGGTGGTGTCTATCCACTCGTATTCTATCTTCGGCTCAGGATCCACGTTGTCCACCCACATATATCCGAAGCTGTCAGGTGAGGATTTGTTCGCTTCCACAACGGTATCTCTTCCGGCTGAAAGCCCCAGAACGAGGATCGCGGAGATCGCCATTATCATGATCACGGCCAAACTAAGAGATTTGCTAGACAGTTCTCTCATTGTATGCACCTCTAGTAGGATCGTTCTTCAGTATGCCTGCTCGATACTGAATCGTAACGAGGCTGACTAACGGTTTTGGATTATAAATCTTTTTTGCATTTCCCCTTTCTTCATATTTAATAGTAAAGGGGCATGTTCCGATACTTACCCCTTGGGATGAAACGGTCCAGCATCCAATCTCTGAAGGATTACTTTCACTCCACCCCCTTTTTATACGTGAGACCGTCGGTCTCGATCGCAAAGGCGGAACGGCGCGGCATATTATTTCTATACTAGAATTCAATGCGGGAAAAGACCTCGGAAAAAGCGGTGCCGACATGAAGATAATGGCTGTCTGCGGGATGCCGGGATGCGGCAAGGGAGAACTGGCCGACGTTGCCAGAAAGATGGGGGTACCCGTATTCTCGATGGGGGATGTGGTCCGGTTCCACTTCCAGCGCGACTTCCCCGACCGCGATCCCATCGAGACCGGCATCTACGCCGACATGGAAAGGAAGAAGCACGGCCAGGATATATGGGCTAGAAGGCTGACGGACCAAGTCGAGACCGGGATCGGATCGAATGCCGAACTGGTCATTATCGACGGGATGAGGAGCTTACATGAGAGGGACCTTTTCAGGACCCAGTGGGGGACGGAGTTCCTGGTATTGGCAATTCATTCATCCCCGAAGACCCGTTTCAATAGGCTGAGGGAGAGGGGGAGGGGAGACGATCCCTTTGACCGAAAGGCCTTCGACCATCGCGACGAGAGGGAACTCGGATGGGGGCTGGGAGATATCATGGCATTGGCGGACATGATAATCGTGAACGAAGGCCCTCTGGAGTCTCTGAAGGAAAAGGCCAGGGAGCTGCTGGAGAGAGTTGGAGGGGCTGGATGAGGCTTTTCATCGCCATGGATGTTCCACCGGATGAAGTGTTCACGCGGCTTCACCGGGAACTCATAGGATTCTCTGGATCATTGAAACCCGTCGATCCCGAAAATCTTCACCTCAGCCTGAAGTTCATAGGGGACCCCCATAACACGGTGGAAAGCGTCATTGAAAGCGTGAAGGGAGTTGTGCCTCGCCACAAGGGATTTGATGTCGGGGTTGTCGGCTCCGGTGCATTTCCATCCTGGAGAGATCCCTCGGTGCTGTGGTTCGGCCTGTCGGAAGCTCAGAGGTTGAAGGCCATTGCAGGGGACATAGATATGAGCCTGCATCGATCGATC
>JAFGJI010000107.1 GCA_016929175.1 Thermoplasmatota archaeon
ATGTGAAGAAAGGGGACCGCGTCTGCATCTACATGCAGATGATCCCTCAGCTTCCCGTAGCGATGCTTGCCTGTGCAAGGATCGGCGCTATACACTCCATAGTGTTCGGAGCCTTCTCGCCCGATTCCCTCAAGGACAGGATCAACGATTCGGAATGCAAGCTGCTCATCACCCAGGATACCGGGTTGAGGGGCAAGAAGAACGATATCCCGATGAAGACGAACGCCGACAAGGCCCTGCTCGATACACCTTCGATAGAAAAGACCATAGTGGTCAGGAGAACCGGCATCAACGTGCCCATGAAGGAAGGAAGGGACCTATGGTGGCACGATATGATCAAAGAGGCCCCGGATTACTGCGAGCCGGAAGAGATCGACGCCGAGGATCCGCTCTTTATCCTCTATACCTCGGGTTCCACCGGAAAACCCAAGGGTGTTCTTCATACCACAGGCGGTTACATGGTCTATGTTTCCGTCACCCACAGGTACATATTCGATTATCATGACGGTGATGTCTACTGGTGCACTGCCGATATCGGCTGGGTCACCGGGCACTCCTATATCGTTTACGGGCCGCTCCTCAACGGAGCGATATCGGTCATGTTCGAAGGTGTTCCCAACTATCCCGATGCCAGCAGGTTCTGGCAGGTGATCGACAAGTACCAGGTAACCCAGTTCTATACCGCTCCCACGGCCATAAGAGCCCTCATGAAGGAAGGGGACGACCCGGTGAAAAGGACATCCCGGAGATCTCTCAGGATACTCGGGACAGTGGGAGAGCCCATCAATCCCGAAGCATGGAAATGGTATTTCAATGTGGTCGGAGAGGGAAGATGCCCCATAGTAGATACGTGGTGGCAGACGGAGACAGGTGGCATACTGATCACACCATTGCCCGGTGCGATCCCGACCAAACCTGGTTCAGCCACACTTCCGTTCTTCGGAGTGGAACCCGTTATCGTCACCCAGGACGGAGCTGTACAAGAGGGGGAAGCAACCGGCCCTCTTCTGATCAAGTCTGCCTGGCCAGGTATGATGAGGACCGTTTACGGAGACCATAAGAGGTTCTACGAGACCTATTTCTCGATGTTCAAGGGCTACTACACCACCGGAGACGGGGCTCGACGGGACAAGGACGGTTACTACTGGATAACCGGTCGCATAGATGATGTTATCAACGTCAGCGGTCACAGGCTCGGTACTGCGGAGGTCGAATCCGCTCTGGTATCCCATCCCGCCGTGGCAGAAGCTGCTGTGGTCGGATACCCCCACGATATCAAAGGTCAGGGTATCTATGCATACGTTACCCTCAAGACGGGAGCTGAATACACCGAAGAACTGAAAAAGGAACTGGTGAAGCACGTCAGGAACGAGATAGGGCCCATAGCAACCCCCGACGTGATACACTGGGCTCCTGGTCTCCCAAAGACCAGGTCCGGAAAGATCATGAGGAGGATCCTGAGAAAGATCGCTTCCAACGAGGAAGAACAGATAGGGGATACCTCCACACTTGCCGATCCGGTCGTCGTCGAGCATCTCATCGAAGAGAAGGGCAAGATGTGATGGGAGGGGTTTGCCTCCTATCGAAAGGCCCTTCCCAATGGGCCTTTCTTCTTCTTTTTTCTGCTCCTACGTAATCCATATTAGGTGCAACAACATACAAGTGATGTGGAACGAACAGTGATCGTGACCGGAGGGTTCGGGTTCCTGGGCAGAAAAGTGTCCAGCAGATTGAGGGAGGAGGGTTTCAGGGTCATACAGATGGCCCTTCCCGGAGAGGATGTCCAGGGTCAGGATCATATAAGAGGAGATATCACCGACCCTTCCTCCCTGGACCTGCCCCCCACTGATATCATTGTCCATTGTGCAGGAATACTGGAATCCAGTCATCCAACTGACCAGATGATGTACAAGGTCAATCACGAAGGGACCATGAACATCTACGGCAAAGGACTGGAGGCCGGGATGAAAAAGTTCGTCATGATATCGACCGTATCCGCGATCGGCCCCCAGGGAACGTTCGAGAGCCCGATGACGGAAGAAACGGAACCCCGCCCAGATGATACTTACGGCAGATCGAAGCTGAGAGCCGAGCAGTTCCTGGTCAAAAGAGGGGAGGAAGACGTGATCGATGTTATAATACTCAGACCGACGGTCCTTTATGGCGTTGGAATGAACATACACTCATCGGGAATGAAGACATTCACCTCGCTTCGAAAGGGGATCATGCCTCTTGTGGGAGAGGGTCGTATAATCTTCAACATGCTGCATGTGGACAATCTGGTCCAGGCAATATTCCTATCAGTGACCAGAGGAAAGGGGGTGATGATCTTCAACGTCAGCGAGGGACCATACACCCTGAAAGAGGTCATAAGTACCATCGAGAAGGAGATGGGGAAGAAAGGCCACAGGCGCGTTCCTAAGGCAGCCCTTTACCTGGCCGCAAGGGCCTTTCAGGTGATGTCACCTTTTCTCAAAGGACCTCCGCCCGTATCCATGGCAAAATACAGAGGGCTGACCAGCAGCATCTGGCATCTCAACAGTTCAAGGATACGGCGGGAGCTCGGTTATGAACCGGTAGTTAGCCTTCAGGACGGTGTAAGAACGACAGTCCGGGAATATGGTTGGGGCAAACGGGAAGAACAAGGGGGGGATGAATGAACTGGTTGTTCTATCTTGCCTGGCCGATAGCCGCTCCCTACTTCAGGCTTGCCTTCAGGTTCTGGAAGTTGGAGGGCAGGGAGAAGATACCAAAGGGTGGGAAGATATATGCCGCCAACCACTGCTCCAATGCCGAGGGTCCGATCCTGAACCTCTTTCACCCGAAACCCGTAAGGTTCCTTGGAAAGAGCGAACTCTTCCGACCGTTCTATAAAAGGGTCGTCCTGAAAGGTGTTGGAAGCATACCGATAATCAGAGGGGGGTCGGACAGTACCGCTCTTGAAAAGGCGGTATCAGCTTTAAAAAAAGGCGATTGTATCGGGATATTCCCGGAAGGAACACGGGGGAACGGCAAGGACCTGAACCCCCCACATACCGGGGTAATAAGACTGGCCCTCTTGGCGGAAGTGCCCATCGTACCTGTGGGAATATCGGGGGCCAAAAGGTCATGGCCGAAAGGGAAGATCTTCCCGAAGTTCGGAAGGAAGGTATGGGTGAAGATAGGGGACCCCTGGTATGTACCGAAACCGCCACCCGGAAGGGAATACACTTATGAAGAACTAAGGGAACTTGCGAACGATCTCATGTTCAACAGGATCGGACCGCTGATAGACCCTTCAAAGAACGAATGAGCGCCCCTATCCGTAAAGTTTCTTCCTCTCCTCCTCGTACTCATCCTCAGTGGTCTCATCTTTTTCCACATCGATACCCATCGATCTCTCTTCCTCTTCCGACCTTATCTCGTATTCTATGTCGTCCTCCGTCCTCTCCACGAACTCCAATCGGGTCTCCTCCTCCTTCCTGTTCCGATATCTTCTGTAGACAAGCAGTATGCCCACAACGAGTATCACAAGAAGGATCAGCGATATCATGAGAGGTGTGAAATAATCTGGTTCTGGCCTGAAAAGGTCGTCGTCATCGTCATCATCAATAGGTTGGTTCGTTTCCAGGGTCACATATACCGAGAGGCTGACGTTGAACTCTCCATCGTCCACATACAGATGGATCCTGTGCTCTCCGAGACTATCCAGTTTGACATCTATGACCCTTCCGCTCCCAAGATATCCATCTATGTTGGATATCCAGGTGTATCTGAGTTCGGAAAGTGGTCCGTTATTGTCATCTATTGTATCGGATGCGTCAAGTGTTATGGGATTCCCAAGTCTTATGATGGTATTGTTCTTGGGTGATCTTATCCCTGGTATCGGTGGTCTATTGATGACGATAGATTCGGTTATGATCGTGTATATGGTCGATTCACCTGAATTTCCGACAAGGTCAGAAGCACTGAACTGGAGGTAGTTGGTTCCGGCCGGAAGGTCGATCGTGAAATCGAATATTATCTCGGTCCCGGAACCTTCAACCTCGGTAGCGGACCAATTCGTCCAGCCGTCACCAGTGTCCAGACGATACTGGACGCTGTCCTGGTCCACACCTGAACCGGGCCTGTCGATGACCCTCATCATAATTCTGTTCGGACCTTCTTCCTGAACTATCTGGATGTTCGGAGAGAGCAGTTCGAATTCGGGACCCTTGCCGTCTATTCCGATATCAATGATAGAGGATTCGACCTGGTTACCGACCATGTCGGCAACCCTCCACTGTATGGACCCTCGCCAGGAAGGATCGAGGGTCAGCATCTGCTCCAGCCTGATGCTGATATTGGCCTCGAGACCTTCTTCAAAATAGGTTACGGCCATACCTTCCCCCGACCAACCGCCGAAAAGATCCTCGCTCCTCTCCCTCAATCTGTACTCGATGGAGCTTTGATCTATCCCCGAGCAGGGAACACCTCCGGAGGTCGGGTCCCGGATCCCCAGTTCCAGGACCGGTGAACTGGATCCGTACCAGGGATCGATCCCGGAAAGGTTGAAAACAGGGTCCCGTGCATCCAGATAACCTGTGATGAAGACCGGTTCCGAAGAATGGCCGACCCAATCCACAGCGCTCACGGAGACGACGAACATATCCTGAGGTCCCACCCTTATCTGGTCCCTGTTGGATGAATGAAGAAGCTCCTCTGATGGTATCGGTATCATCATACCCTTGTCATTTAGATATCTGAGAGAGAATGCGGATCTCGCATTGACCAGGTCCGTTGTATCGAAAAAATAATACACCTGAATGGGAAGGAGATCTCCCTCGTTGAAGAACCTCTGGACCGAGTTCCCGGGGCTGGTCAGCTCCGACCATGGGATCATTGTCACCCCGTCAAGGATGAGCATTGCATGTCCATGCTCCGTCCCGGTAACAGAGAACTGATACATCTTTGAAGAGGGTACCCGGAACCATCCGTCCCATCTTATACTGAAACTGAAATAGTCCAGATAGTTGGCATCCGGGCCGAATGTCCCCCATTCCTCCACATTGAAATCGATCGGGCCGTCGAAACGTGTGAACATCAATTCGTTCTGAGCGGCCCCGTTGAAATAGGAGCCCAGAAGTCCACTGGCTTCCATGGAAGGGACCGGTTCCTGTCCCTCCACTGTCACATTGAAATACCTCACGGTCGAACCGTTATCGAGTTCCGCTCCCGCTTCGGGTGTCCATCCGACAAAACAATTCATATCATCATCGAACACTGACCTTCTACCCTCATCAGGCTCCAGGTAAAGACCGTAAATGGGCTCGGGACGCTCGTTATCTATCTTGAACTCATAAAACAATTCCCCGGCTACCCCCACGGGATAGGGCAATCCCTGCCATGGAGGAGGCTCCAGTGCCAGGACAGGTTTGATGGAGTAGGTGACCGAACCTGTTACTGGTATGGTGTCCTCGAGCTTCGTGGATGGTGACATCAGGGGTCTTTCATCGATCAATTGATCGTTCCTGTAGAGTTCCAGAGAGACGATATCGTAAGGAGCCGGGTGAATGCCCGGCCTCTCGTATACCATTCCAAGGCCTTCGAATGAAATGGTGGATGACGACCTGAGCCAGGGATCCCTGTTGCCGAGCACCTCTCCATCCACCTTTATCACCGCTTCAACATCCAGTTTGACATTGTTCACGACCCTGAACCTGTCAGGTATATACCGTCTTACAAGCTCCTCTGGATCTTCCCCCACCACGATCTCGATATCGTAAGGACGATCGATCCTCAGGTTCCAGCCAGGTTCTATGAGAAGAGAGACCCTGCCTACATTTCCAGCGTAGGAAACGGATGAATTGGTCGTGTCAAGTGTTATGGACCTTGCCTCGCAGAACATCGAACCTTCCACCAGACCTATCTTTCCATCCAGTGTTCCAGGTTCAAGCACGACGTACGAATTATCCGCCGATCGGGGGTCGATGGAGTGCCTGAAGGTGAAATTGAGATATATCACACCACCGCCAGGGTTCACAATATCGTCCTTCACACCCGGTCCAGCAAGGGATATGTCTCCGATCGAAATGAACGTTCCATTCAAAACGTATACCTCGCCGGCATTTACCCTTTCATCACCTGTTCCGTCGGCACCAGGTGCCCCGACGAGCAAGTCGGCCGCCCCGTCATTGTTGATGTCCGAGATGAGCAGGGTGTAAGCAAGATTG
>JAFGJI010000108.1 GCA_016929175.1 Thermoplasmatota archaeon
ACCGTTTTCGTCCGTCTGGAGCCCGGAGTTTGCAGAAACGAATGGGTCATGGCTCAGGAAATTGAAGCGAACACCGGGAAGAGGCTCCCCGGATGTCAGATTGATGATCTTCAGCGAGAGGTTCCCGAAGACCCCCGGTATGTAATAGAGTGTGCCGTTGGGTATGAGTTCAGGCTCTGGTATGAGCTTGACGAAGTTCTCGGGCATCGGATAGGGAACTATTCCACCACTGCCTCCTCCCGTCTCGTTCCATCCGTACCTGTCGAGCAGATGCATCTCCCAGGGTCTTGCATAGTCATGGAAATCGAGATCTACCTCGGCAGAGAATTCCATCGTCGTCAGGTTGAAATATACTGGCCACGGACCGAGTATCGTTGGAGGGGTCGTGTTCGTATCCACCCCCGTGATCTGAAGAACCGTTGTCAGGTTCACATCATCGTGGTTCTCCGGGGTCAGGTTCCCGATATATCCTATGAAATATCTGGTCTGGGCCCAAACTCCCGGGGAGTTCAGGTCATTCTCGGCATTGTGGCCAATAGGGATGGTGGCCAGACCCGAGAGAAGAAGCAGTGTAACCATTGCAGCTGCATAGATATTTATCCTCATCCTTCTCACCTCATGTTTTGGATATCCGATTTTCATTTGTGTTTGTGGCACATATGGCCGCCGTTCGGAAAGAACCGCGGATATTACTGCAGTGGTGATATTCCGTATATATGTGTTTTGCACCAAACAACCCAATATCGTGTCCGGAAATGAGATCTTTGAAGTGGTGAGGGGGACGATCAAAAAAAGTAATACATAAAGTTCAAATACTTTTGAACACATTCAAGATCGGTGGAACTAAAAGCTCTGGAGACCGGATATCATGTTCGATATTGGAGAGACCAGTAACATTATCGATATATTGTATGGAATGAAGGACAAAATCAGAATGGGTATAATGGATATACTGTACGAAAACGGCGGTGATGGAACAAGCTTCAAGGACCTGGCAAGGAGGACAGGTATCGGCCCGACCAAGCTGGCATATCATCTCAAGATCATCTGCGGCAAGGGTCTGGCCGAGAAAAGGTACCGCAACGAGGACGGAAGACGGGACTACTCTTTCTATCATATCACGAGCCTCGGTGAAATGGCATACCAGTCTGCCAGGAGGATATACAGGAACAACAACATGATCGACGCATCCGCATATCATGATGGGCTTCCGGACATAGAGATCATCGATCCCAGGACCGGACCGAATTGCATTCTGTTCAAGGTATCACTGGAGTGATGTTGTATGAAGGAGAATACGGAAAGTAAGAAGGTCAAGAAAGATACCATCAAGATCGTCAGGTCCTCCGAACACAGGAGCCACTATGTGATAGGAGCGGTCCCGCAATGGACTGGGGACGATCTGAGACTGCACCTTTATAACGAGGTGATAGAGGGTGCCGATGGCCCCTACTACATTGCCAGTACACAGATAATCCTGCCAAGATCGGCAGTGCCCAGGTTCATCGAGGCCATAAGAAGCGCTGTTCGGTCGGATGGTCTTAGCAAACAGGCGGAGATCACCTCGATCCCGCTGGAGGTCTCTGTTGCTATAGAGAACGGTTTGCATGAAAAGGAGAAAAGACCCCGAAAGAAAAAGGTTCAGAAGATCCGAAGGAAGTGATTCATGAAAGAGCTCGTGCAACGGCTTCGCGGATCGTATCGATATCTGCGGGTTTCTCCAGAAAATTGGTGATCCCGAGGTTGTTCACTGTCTCCTTGACGGATTCGTCAGCTGTCAGAAAGAGTATCTTCTGCCCGGGGACCTTTTCAAGAACCGAACGGGCAAGATCGGTCCCTGACATGATCGGCATTCTGTGGTCTATTATCAGAAGGTCCGGTCTCGTCCCCATTTCCATATAGGTCTGGAGAGCGACCTCGCCGTTCAGGGATTGGGCGACCACTCTATGACCCATATCCTCGAGGATAATGGCCATGAGTTGTTGTATCGTAGGTTCGTCGTCAACTATCATTATATTGGCCATCTGAGCCCTCCTTGTGATGGATCTCCTTCTTCCGGTCTATCGGAAAGGTACCATATTAAAGATGCGCGTGTATTCCCCTGTACGGGTTTCGAGTTAAAAGGATAGAAGCTCCTTTCGGATCTCCTCCATTATCTGACCTGTCCTGTCCCTGAAGTTCTCGTTTTTCATTTTTGCCATCCGGGATATCGTAACGCGGCATTTTGCGCCTCTGATGGCGTCAACGGATATCCCTTTTGATACGGCCTTCTGTGCCAGTTCGTCGAAGAGTAGGATCATCCTCAACATCTCCACCTGTTTGTACTCCGGACAGAAGGAATCAACGTCGTGGAACGCATTCTGCTGGAGGAAGTCCTCCCGGAGCATCCTGGTGGTCTCAAGCGTGACCTGCTGGGAAGGAGGTAATGCATCAGGCCCGACCAGCTGTATGATCTCCTGTAGCTCGGCTTCCTGCTGGAGGAGGGCCATTGCTTTGTTCCTCAGTACCAGCCAATCCTCCGAAATGGATGACTTCCACCATCCCTCGACCTTGTCCAGATAGAGCGAATAGGATTTTAACCAGTTTATCGAGGGGAAATGTCTCTTGTCCGCAAGATTGGAATCCAGTGCCCAGAATACCTTGACGATCCTCAGGGTGTTCTGGGTCACCGGTTCGGAGAAATCCCCACCGGGGGGTGAAACCGCCCCGATGACGGATATGGAGCCTCTCCTTTCAGCCGCTGAAATGCACTCCACGGACCCGGACCTCTCGTAGAAATTGGCCAATCGGCTCGACAGGTAAGCAGGGTAACCTTCCTCTCCGGGCATCTCCTCGAGCCGTCCTGATATCTCCCTGAGGGCTTCGGCCCATCTCGAAGTGGAATCCGCCATCAGGGCCACATCATACCCCATATCCCTGAAGTATTCGGCTATGGTTATCCCGGTATAGACGGATGCTTCTCTTGCTGCAACGGGCATGTTCGAAGTATTTGCTATCAGAACGGTCCTGGCCATCAGAGGTTCCTTGGTCCTTGGATCCTCCAGATGAGGGAATTCCCTCAGAACATCGGTCATCTCGTTACCCCTCTCGCCGCATCCGATATACACGATCACATCCGCATTGCTCCACTTGGCAAGCTGATGCTGGGTGACGGTCTTTCCGGTACCGAAACCACCAGGGATCGCAGCCGTTCCACCCTTTGCGATGGGGAAGAACGTGTCGAGGATCCTCTGCCCTGTTATCAGGGGCGTGTCGGGGTCCTGTTTTCTTTTGAAAGGTCGTGCAAGTCTTACGGGCCATCTCTGGACCATCGTGAGCTCGGTCTCGCCATGTGATGTCGCAAGGGTGCAGATGGTCTCATCTATCGTGTAGCCCCCCTTCGGTGCAATGGACCTTACAATACCCTCATGTTCCGGCGGGACCATGATGATATGTCTGACGGTCGGTGTCTCCTGGACCCATCCTATCTCATCTCCGGCCATCAACCGGGCACCTTCATTCACGGCAGGATCGAACTCCCATTTCCTGGAATGATCGAGTGGACTGACTGACACCCCCCTGCTGATGAAATCACCGGTCTTCTCCCGTATCGATCCGAGGGGGCGCTGGATC
>JAFGJI010000109.1 GCA_016929175.1 Thermoplasmatota archaeon
GCACGAATCACTCGAAACCTCTCCTTCCCAGGATATCCCGTACCCCTCGGGATATGCACTGATCTCGAGGGTTCCCGAAGTACCGCCCCTCTCGCCGAGAGGGCATGTCAGGACAGCGTTGAAGGTCTTCTTCTCGAGCGGTCCAAGATAGACCATTGAAGGTATATCGACGCTCCATGTGGAAGGGGCATCCAATTCTGAAACGATATCAAAGATGGTGTTCCTCGTATCGGTGGAGCGCAGAGAGACCTCGATCAGCACCTCACCCGTATCTTCCGGGGAGACGCTGGCGTAATAGGCATCCTCCTCTATCTCGATGACACCGGTCGGCCCCACCGCCCCGGATGGCATGGAGATTACCATCAGAGCTGCCACTGATGCTATCAGTAAAATTGCGGCGGCTGTCAGATGCCTTTTCCAGACTGCCATCGTATATGTCATTGAAAGAGACCATATATAAGTGGTGTTGAACCAAAATGACCTATTCGAGCCGGGGTCGTATCTCCTCGACAAGGTCCCGGCCACCTTCCACAACGGTGACCTCGATGTCACCAAGGGTTGAATTCCCGTCGGTGAAGTTCACCCTGCCCATGAAGGCCGCCTGCTTGTTGAGATGAAAAAAAGTGGAATCCCCTTTCAATCCGCTCTCGATCAACATGACCGCGGTATCCCTTATCTGCTGATCCCTGAGAATATGAATGAACCTTGAGGGATCATCCGTGTGGAAACGTATCGACCCATCATTGATAACTGTCTCGCTCTGCGGGAAGATGTTCAGGACACACCGCAGGACCTTTTCGGGATCTTCCGTGGGTCTGATCGGACAGATGCCTTCCAGCAACATGTTCAGAGCAGGCCAATTTCGAGGACCTCCACTGACTGGACGCCCTCCGTTTCGTTCATCTTCTGCTCCAGCTCATCCCCGCCGCCCTTCTTGTCGTCAAGGACGACGGCCCACTCGAGCATCTTCAGACCGAAGAAAGCGGGTTTTATCTCGTACCTGGAAACGCGCCCGTGGTCCGGGACGTAGGTCGCGAACTTCTCCGCTATCTTCTGGAGGTCTACCTCCGGACCCTCCGGCATGATCTTGTACATTATGAAAACTTCACCCATCTCCACCACTCCTCACGGTCCCACGAACCCGCATCCGGGACATGTGTATTTTGCAGATTGGTCCCGGCAATGACCGCATCTGACGATGTACTGGTTGGAGCATTTGGGACAGCTGAACTTGACCGATCTCTCGGCCTGAAGAGGGGTTCCGCACGAGGTGCATCTGTCTTCGTTCGGGATCATTCACATGACCTCCTGGTCGGCGCCCTATCATCTCCTTGTTATTAATGGTTTCTTTCCAGACGACGCACGGAAAGGTGAACTTTCCATGTGCAACTCTTATATATGTTCATCATCTCCCTTTATCAAAGGAGCGGATCTCATGGACATACCCATCCCCATCACCGGGAACGTGTACTGGATAGGGATAAACGACAGGGAGACCCATCTCTTCGAATCACTGTGGCCCCTCCCATGCGGGGTCTCTTACAATTCATACATCATCGTGGATGACAAGGTCGCCCTGATAGACACGGTGAAGTTCACTGCCACCTCCCCCTACATGGACAAGATCAGGACGCTCCTTGGCAAGAACGGGAAGATAGATTATCTCATAGTCAACCACATGGAGCCTGACCATTCGGGGTCGATCAGGGCGATCGTGGAGGCTTTCCCCGGAATAAAGATCGTGGGGAACACGAAGACCGCCAGGTTCCTCGAGAACTTCTACGGAATAACGGAGAACATACATATCGTGGAAGACGGCGACGAGCTCGATCTGGGCACCAGGAAGCTCAGGTTCCACCTCACTCCGATGGTGCATTGGCCCGAGACGATGATGACATACGATACGAAAGATCGCATACTTTTCTCCGGGGACGCTTTTGGGGGTTTCGGTTCGCTCGACGGGGGGATCTTCGATGATGAGCTCAACATAGAATTCTACGAGGAGGAGATATCCAGATACTACACGAACATAGTAGCCAAATATTCCCCCATGGTCCAGGCGGCTCTGAGGAAGCTTTCATCAGTCAACGTCAAGGTGGTAGCCGCTACCCATGGACCAGTGTGGAGGTCGAACCCGAAGTATATCATCGACTATTATGACCGGCTTTCCTCCATGGAGACGGAAGAGGGGGCTGTCGTCATATACGGTTCCATGTACGGGAACACGAAGAAGATGGCCGAGAGGGTCGCCCGCGTTCTTTCAGAGGAGGGGATCGAGAATATCAGGGTCCACGACGCTTCAAAGTCGCATCTCTCCTATCTCGTCAACGATGCCTGGAGGTACAGGGGCCTCGTCATCGGGACACCGACCTACAATACTGGTGTCTTCCCTCCGGTCAACGAGTTCGTGAACTTCCTTAAAAACTCCAGGATAAAGAACCATGTCATAGGTGTGTTCGGCTCCTGCGGTTGGGGTGGTGGTGGTGTTAAGGAGCTTGAGAGCTTCGCAAGGAGTTCCGCCTGCAGGTTCGTGGAGCCTGTCGTCGAAGCAATGGGTGCTCCAAAAGAGGAGGACCTTAGGAAACTCGATGAGATGGCCCGGAAAGTCGCAAGGGAGATCTTGGGGTCAACCTGTCAAATTCCTTCCCATTAGAAGGATCCAGGGATCTTTGCAATCCCCCCTGTCCGAATCGCTTACCTTATTTAAGTAAACGTGGATCATCTTCGAACCTGAACCATTCTTGCTCTTCTCGATATGAGGTGAAACGATGAACAGATACCACATCACCCTTGTTACCCTGTTGCTTCTTGTCCCCCTTTCCGGATGCCTGGGAGGAGGCGACGACGATGACGAACTTATGGAACATGGAGCAATGGTCGAGTTCTCGAAGATGGGCACCAAGATGCTGACCATAACCTGCGAGGTCGCGATGACGGAGGATGAGAAGGCGAGGGGGTTGATGAACAGGACGGAACTGGGCAGGCTCGAAGGGATGCTCTTCTTCTACGAGATCCCCAGGGTGGTGAGCTTCTGGATGAAGGACACCCTGATCCCTCTGGACATCGTTTTCATAAGCGAGGAGTTCCTGGTCATCAAGGTGGTTGAAGCAGATCCGGAGCCAGGAGTTCCCGATGATGAGCTGACCCGGTATCCGAGCGGCGGTCTGGTCAGATACGTTGTGGAGATGAACCAGGGGCTCGCATCAGCGCATGATGTCGTTCCGGGGACGGAAGTGATGGTACTGGAGTTCTGATGGTCCGTTGCATGGGAGCTGTTCTCCCATGTGATGTACAGGACCGGGGACCCGATGATCAGGATATATCGAAATGCTTTTGTTGGCATGCCCCATATACACCATGATGAGGATAAGGACCATAACCGCAGGAATATATCTCGATCCGGGTCGTATCGAGGAGCAACTGGAAGAAGCTGCAAGGTTCCTTCATGCGGCGAAAGAAAGGTTTGTATCGTCAGGGTTCGAGGTGCAGACGCTCAGGCTCTCGACCCAGAGGTGGGAGACATTTCCCCTTGATAGCATGCCGCTCGGGGTTCCCGAGTTCGTCGCGGACCTTGAAGGTATCCTGAAGAAGGAAGGCATTGACTTTTTATCGATAGGTCCGGCCACCACTCCCGCAGCCATCAAGATGGTCCCTGCCCTGATCGAAGCGACAACATCCACGTGCAGCTCCTCCTCTGTCGCTGATGCCTCCGGTATCAGGGAGGCAAACATAGAGCAGACTGCGGAGACCATCAGGGAGGTCTCCAAGATAGCTGCGAACGGATCCAAGGGCTTCATGTTCGCTGCGATAGCGAACGTCCCCCCGGATACGCCCTTCTTTCCCGCTTCCTACCATGAGGACAAAGTTCCATCGTTCTCGATCGGTCTTGAATCGGGAGCCGTCGTCGATCAGGCTGCCCGGAGGACACGCTCGCTCAGGGAGTTCACCAGGCTTCTGGGGCACATCTACAACGAGAGACTGAAAGAGATCGAGGGCATCGCAGACTCACTTCCAAAGGACCTGAAGTACCGGGGCGTGGATGCATCCTTCGCTCCCGGATTGGAGGAAGGATCCTCCATCGCCCTGTCCATCGACAGACTGATCGGGGCTTGCTTCGGATCCCTGGGAACTCTATCGGCATGCTCGGCGATCACCTCCTCACTTGATATGATCGATGTGAAGAAGTGCGGATACAGCGGATTGATGCTGCCGGTCCTCGAGGACATCGGCCTTGCATCAGGAGCGGACATAGGGTCTTTCGACATTCAGAAGCTGCTTCTGTATTCCTCCGTTTGCGGCACCGGCCTGGATGCGGTCCCGGTCCCGGGGGACACTCCGATCTCAAGGATATCAGCAGCTATAAGGGATGTTGCTTCCATGTCTATGAAACTGAAAAAACCCCTATCCGCAAGGCTCCTCCCGATACCGAACAAGAACGCCGGGGACCGGACCGATCTGGGGTCGCCTTACCTTTTGGACTGCTCGATACTGAGCCTGATCTGAACAGGTCAATACCTTTTCATCTCGGCGAAAAGCTCCGAGACCTGGGTCACTCCGGTCCATCCCTTTACAGGCTTTCCATCAATGAACAGGAACATCTGCGGGATCCCCCTGACGTTGTACCTGGCTGCCAGTGACGGGTTCATGTCCACATCCACCTTTGCCACGAAAGCACCCGGAGGCATCTTGTCTATCTTTCCCATGATCATCCTGGTCTGCATCTGGCAGGGCATGCACCATCCGGCCCAGAAATCCACAAGCACCATCCGGTTTTTTGACAGGAAATGGTCAAAGTTATCTTCGTCCAGATCAACGATCCTTTCACTTGTCGTTGTCATTTCAGCCCTCCATCATTTAAATGTGTGATAATACGGCATGATCAATACAAACTCCTGCTTATGTTTTGCCCCATACATAGCAGCTTACCTGAACAGGGTGCCAGGGATCCTACGGGGAGACCGGGGCTTCCATCCTCTTCCTTCTCACCAGTATAAAGTTCATCGACAGCATGGCAGCGTAACCGAGGCCGATCTCGAAAAGATACGAGTTCATCTGGGTCATCACGGAGACCGTGAATGCGATGGCCGGTTCTATCCCCGTGGAATAGTAAAGATAGGTCATGGTCGTCTCCGCAATGCCTATCATTCCCGGTATCTGGGAAAGAAGGCCTATGGCGAATGCCACCATCACGACCATGGCCACCGTAAAAAAAGGAACACTGTGCCCTACGGCAATGAAAAGCATGTAAGCGGCTGCGAACCTGAAGGAATATATTATCACGCCGAGAAAGAGGTCCACCGCCATGTAGGCCGGGTTCTTGGCGAGGAACTTGAACGAAGACCTGAACTCCGAAAGGCCGGTCTTGAACCTCTCTATGTAATAACTTCTCTCCCTGGACCGGCTTCTCAGGAGGAACCGGGAGACCTTGTGGATGAAGGACCCCACCTGTCTGCTCTGCTTGTCTCCGAGGTTGCGGAATATCAGATAGGAAACCACTCCGATGATGATCCAGAAGAGAACGAAAGCACCGGTCAGATACTGCAGAAGCCTTGGCATCTCGAAGGTGACCGTCGCATAGACCGTGAGAGGCACGAGCAGTGATATCATTGCGATCGTGAGTGATGCCTTGTCCACCATGGCCGAGGCGAATACCCTGGAGAACCTGGTATCGTAACAGGAAGCTATCATCTTGGCCCTCACGGGTTCACCGGCCATCCTGCCCGACGGGGTGGTGATGTTCACAAAATTCCCGGCCATGCTCGATAGTGCCACATACGGGAACCATGCCTTCCTGACCCTTCTCCTGACCAGCAGGAAGTACTTTATGGACCATGAAAGCTGCATTCCCAAAAAACAGGCCATCGATAGGAGGACGTAGAGAGGGTCAAGGCCCCTGATCTCCTCCAGAACATCATGCCCCATGAAGAGCAGGAGGACCACGATCACAGCGAAGAAGAATACAAACGAGGCTAATGTGAGCCAGCGCATTGTCCGCCCCTTCTTCCTAGGCATCGCAGGAGGAACGATGCATTTCCTATAAATCTCTACCCGACCAACCTACGAAATGACCAGATATACTGCAAGAAGGGTCCCTATGATGGCCTCGGCTATGTAGAGCCCGGTCATCAGCATGTATGAATCCAGGAGCTTGAGGGTCTTTTTGTCCTCGGTCCAGTTCTCCCTGGTTGCCTTCCTGTTGAGCCACCTCTTTTCCCAGAGGTCCCTGGCCGCTCCGCCTGTCACCATCATCAGGGTATATTGAAGGGGCAAATACATGCCAAGTCCGAAAGCTGTCCCCATGCCCGTGAGCATCTCAACGAAGAAACCTATGAAGACACCAAGGAAGAACAGGGAGAACATGACCTTGCCCCCGGCAAGGATCTGAACGAATACCGCGAATGCGTGGGCCTGGGGAGCTTCCAGGGGGAGCGTTCCTTCCGATAGCATCTTTGCAAAGAACGCTGCCGCAAGGGCTGCCGCAGGTGTCCCGACCAGTATCGCTACGCTCTCTCCCTTGATGAGGTGCATGGGCCTTGTGCCGGCATACAGGCCCGCCTTGAAGTCCCACATGATCTCCGATGAAAGTGAGATCGCGGAACCGAACACTGTGGTTCCGACAAGTGCCATAAGAACTATCTGGCTCTTTCCTCCCGGAAAAGGCTGAACGATACTTATCAGGGTGAAGACCCCAAAAAGCATCAGGAGGGTCAGGAAAGAGGTACCCGACACGGGCGTCGTCCCGACCTCTCCGGAGATCTTGACAGCGATAGCCCCCAGCATGAAGGTGAGGATCACCAGCAATGCAGAGAATGCAAGTGAGGATATCAGCGGGAAACCCCCGAACAGCCAGAAGGCAAGGCTGATCAGTACGAACGCCACACCCACAACGATGAATATATGCTGGGTGGGCCACTCATACCATCCCTTTCCAGGGACCCACTCCTTTTTCTGGGCGCCCCCTGTCTTCGTTATATCGGTGATAACGGTCCTGAAGGTCGGCAGCATCTTGATCAGGGCCGTGGTTCCTCCGCCGAGAATGGCTCCGATCGCAATGATCTTTGCTATACCCTGGGCAGCTCCGAAGGCGGGGGAGGCGTAGGGTATGTACTGGGCCAGTTCGTTGTTCCCGATTGGCAGGATATGGGTGGAGATGTAGCCGGAGTCGGCATACTTCTCGAGTATCGGGATGTAGATCGGAACGTCCATCCATACGGATAGGGGGATGATGAAGAACCATGTGACGAAGGAGCCGCCGGCGACTATCAGCGATGCTTTGGATCTCAGGAACCATCCTATGGCAAATCCTATGCCTGTGAACTCGTAGGAAATATGCGTCCAGCTCGGGTGCATATACGGGGTGTGTATCCTCCCGTGGCTGTAGATGTCGGACAATCCGATGGCGTTCATGAGTTTGGTCAGAATGGGGGTCTGGTCCTTTCCCACGGGAAAATCCCTGAAGACCGCAAAGATGAACATTGCCAGGAACGATTTGAAGACCAGCTTGATCGAGCGGACCGCCTGCTTTACCCCGCCCGCCGAAAGGTGGTTGGAGATGTCAAGCAGCTTGACGAAGGCCTGGAAACCGGGAGCTGGCAGCGGATCCTCCACCTGCCACAGCCTCCGGAATATGATGAAATACATCATCCCCATGATGGAGGCAAAGAAGCTTGCCACCATGGCGAGGGGGACGATGTTCGAGCTCTCTATAATACCGGGTGGTATCAGGGGGTTCCCGTCAGACATGACATACTGGGATGAATATGCGAGCAGGTATATGGCCGGAAAGGTGAAGACGAACCCGGTGACCGTCCTGTCAGTTGCCGTGGCGGAGCCCGATGCGATGTTGACCTGGCTCGGCTTCCACCTCAGCGCCATTCCGACGAGGTAGGAAACATAGAACGCTCCTCCAGTCACCAGTCCGATCTTCAGAGCGATGTACTGGGAGATGATCGTGAACGGAAGCCCGACAAGGACGACCACTATGAGGAGCTTGCCCCAAGAGAAATGGGACCTCTGGAAGCTTTCCCTCCTGTTCTTGTGATCAAGGTACTCCTCAAGAACCTCGGTATTGAGGTTCGAGTACATCTCCGTATCGAACCAGCTGAGGGTCCCTTTCTCTATGGCCTCCAACCCCTTCGGGGTGACTGGCTGCCTGTAGGCTGAGCGTCTGACGCGGCTCATTTCCTTCTCTCCGGAGGTCGGTTCTTTTCGCGGTTCTCCATCAGTGCCTTTATACGTTTTCTTCTGAAGAAGTCCTCCCTCTCTCTCTCCTGAAGCTGCATGGTGATGTAACGCTCCGTGTTCTTCAGACGCGGGATGAAGATATGCTCGAGAGCGTTTACCCTTCTCTTTGTCTTCTCTATCTCGACAGCGAGCCGCTCCATGGACCCCTCGGTCTCGGCGAGCATCAGGACCTTATCCAGAGCGTTCCGGTAATTACGGGTGGAATCATCCAGAGACTGGGGTGTACAGGCGATCCCCCAGGGCATGGGTCCTTCCTCCTCGACCTTGCGGTCTATCACCGGCACACGGACCCCCATGATGTTGAGCGACCCCATGCTTGGAGGATCACATTCGCTTATGCCGTGGGCAAGTGCTTGAACAGTGTCGTATCCCATCCTGGCCATTGCTTCCTGGAGCGAGGTGTTCGCGGTTCTGAAGGTCTCGACCACTTCTCTTTTAAGCTTCTCTCGCTTTTTGAGGACCTCGAAGAACTGGACGACCAGGGCGTCCCTCTTCTCCCCCAGGAGTTTGTGCCCTTTCTCGGCAAGGATCCTTTTCTTGCGGATGGAGAGCAGCTCCATCCGTGTGGGTTTGACGCCCTCGACGATCTCACCTGCCATTTGGTCCACCTGCGGTCGGTTGGGTTCCCTGCGATATCTCTTTTGATATGAAAATATGTCGTTTTCTCATCTTCCAATGTACTTCGTATATCTCTTGACAGCATCCAGGGTCTTTGAGCTGGTCTTGAAATATTCCCTGAAAGGCTTGAGTATCTCCACCATCTGGTTGGCGACCTCCTTCTTGAGGTCGGCGGGATGGAGCTGTTTTCTGGCGAAGGATGAACGGAGCCCCTCATAGTTCTTGAAGTGCATGTTCCCGCCCCATTTCTCCGGTCTGGTGATCAGAAGCTCACCTTTGTTCGGGAATATTATGGTCTTGCATATCTCCATTACCGGGTTGTCCGGTACCCCCTCGGGGCACCAGGCCTTCTTTATCTTCCTTCTTATATCGTCCTCCTCGTCGTGGAGGTATATGCCCGAATCCGGGTCGGATTTGGACATCTTGGTGGACATTTCACCATCCGGCTCTATCCCCAGGTAGGCGAAGAGCTCCTTTCGTGCTATATTGAGATGCTTGTTCATTTTCTTGAGTTCATCGCTGTCAAAGGCCAGTTCACCATTGTTGTCCCCTCTGTTTATTACCGCGAATATCGGGGTCTTGCCACCCACGCGCCTCTTTCCCGCGATCAGGACCTCAAGGGCATTGTGCCTCTTCTCCGATGTCATCTTCTTCAGACCCATGAGGAGGTTCCTCGTGTCACCTGAGAGGGTTTCGTTTACTACTAGCACATCGAGGTCCGAATCTATCTGTCTTGCCAGGGCATCATGGTCGATACCTCCCGTGGGCCCCGTGATCATCTCCATCCTTCCACTCCTTGTCAGGCTTGACAGCATGGGGGTGTGTAGAGCTATCGGTTTCTTCCATCCCAGCTTGTCGGCTGCGTCCCTTGCCAGCATGTGAGCGTGCCTCTGGTCCATGCCGCCAACGGCCAGGTCGACATCGAGATGGAAGATATCAGCTGCCTGCATGGACGGATAGAGGAACTTGGACGAATCAAGGTCTCCCTCGTTCTCCTTCCTTCCCATGACCGTCATTGCCCTTTTTATCCTTGACAGGGAGGCGGATTTTGCTATCCTCAGGACCTTCTCCCAGTAATCGGCGGAATTTGCCATCTCGCTGGCCCATCTGAAGTTGAGCTTCCCCTCTTCGATCTGGTTCCCCAGACCGTAAGCCCTGTAGCAGTCCATGAAATATTCTCCGCATACCTTGATCTTCTCCAGGTCCCCTCCGAACTTGTCGTTTATGAAGGCATGCCAGTCGGCGAGAAGGATATCGACGACGAAACCCGCCTCGATCAGCTTCTCGATCTTCTTCGTGATGATGAGCCATCCGATATGAACGAAGCCGGAGGGTTCGTAACCGACATAAGCCTTGGGTTCGGCATTTTCCCTGAGCAATTCGGCCAATTCCTTCTCCGTTACCATCTCCTCGGCCCCGTCAAGGACCAGTTCAAGTCTCTGCTTCTCATCCATGGCCTTCACCACAAGATCCCTGTCGGTAGACATATAAAGGGAGCCCTACTTTAAATTGATGATGGAGAGCAACTTCCAGGCCCTGGGCATAGGCATTCCTCATGAGAGGTGCCTGGAGATGACGCTCGACATGGTCGGACATGATGCTGCCTGCCATGTCCTTGGATATTCATGGACGGAGAGGGGGCCGCTCTGGACCCTCCTCCCTCTGGAATACACCGGCGGGAAGCTCTTCCCGGCATCGGACCCGATCGATATAGAGCTGTTTTGCGGCTTCAGCCCGGACTTCAGGGTCTCATCGGCCTCATACTGCGTGGGAAGGTTCGATGACGGGAGATATCTTCAATGTCCGGACCTATCAAAGGTCTCTATCTTCCCCCAGTGCCCTTCCTGCATGGCTTTTGAGATCCCCGATCCCGAATGCATCTTCGAGCCTCACTGCAATATGGGATCATGCGGGGCAAAGTTCTGCCAGGTGGAGCATGTTGTCTACCTTACAGCTTTCCGCAACAGGTTCAAGGTGGGGATGACCCAGCTGAGAAGATACAGGGAGCGTGGATTGGAGCAGGGCGCCGACATGATACTGCCTCTTCTTGTCCTTGGGGACCGGTATTCAGCGAGGAAGATAGAGGAGAGGATCTCCCGTTTCCTAGGGCTCCCCCAGGCCGTCATTTCCGGGATAAAATTGAAGGGATGGGCGCTCCCTCCGAGGGAGGAGGAGGTCCGAAAGGGGATGCTTTCTTTGAAGGAAAGGCTGATGAAGGGATGGGGGGCCATGGAGGGGAACTCACCGGATATACATGTTGTCAGGGCTCCCGATGAGTTCGAAGAGGAGGCAGTGAGATTGGATTACCCTCTGAAGGAGCCCCTTAAGGGAGTTCCCCGGATCTATAAAGGCCCGATAGTCAAGGGGAAACTGGTGGGTTTCAAGGGAAATTACATGATCTTCGATTCGGGGGGCCTTCGAGCGTTCCGTATCGGGGAGACCCCCGGAAAGGTCGTGTATTTTTCTGTTGGGTTGGAATGAGCCATGATCCTGGTGGACCCCACGGTGTTGCTAAACTTGTCGTATCACAATAGGGGTTCACTCCATATTTTCCCGTCCTTGAATTAGGTTCACTCCAGCAGTCCCTTCTTCCCCCCGGGGAAAACGAGACCAAGGACAAAGAGCACCGGGAACGCGAAGAAGGCGATGTAGACCAAAGCCTTCCCCGATACCGGATAATCCCAGTACTGGGTCACCCAGTAGATCAAACCCAGTATCAAAAAGAACAGTATCCCGCTTATGATGTACCGGAGTGTCCTCGGACCGTCATGGGGCCAGTCCCTGCGCCCCCTGGGGTACTTCATACCCAGATAACCGAGCACCAGCAACGCGATCACCACCAGGATGATCGAGGCCGTGACCAGGATATCCGCCAACTATTCTTCCTCCCATTGCTGCTGCCCGTCGGTATTCCCCTTCTCCGACCGCCCCGCTTCTACGAGATCCTTCTTATCGGTTTTCGGAGAGGATACTCCCGCCTTGGACCTTTCCTTACTGTTCCCCTTCCTCTTCCTCTCGTATTCGCTCCTGAGCTTGTCGTACATCTTGATCATCTTCGGAGTGATCGAGGGCTTGATCTCATCGAGCACCTTCATCATGTCCTCCATTGTGATGGGTTGAGGCTTCTTCGTTTCCAGGGCCCTCTCGAGACCCAGGGATGAGGCTTCCCTGACAAGGTTCGCTATGTCAGCACCGGAGAAGCCTCTGGTGCCCTTTGCGATCGCGGCGGTGTCCATATTTGTAACGAACTTACCCTTCAGGTGCACCTTCAGGATCTCCTCCCTGGACCTCTCATCGGGCGGGGGAACGTATATCACCTTGTCAAACCTCCCCGGCCTCATCAGGGCCGGGTCGACCAGGTCGGGCATGTTCGTGGTGGCAACGATTATTATGCCCTCGGCCTCGTCCATGCCATCCATTTCCGACAGCATGATCGACAATACCCTGGGCGTAACATCATCGGTGGAGTAGAAGTCCCTCCTCTTGGCAATGGCATCTATCTCATCAAGGAACAGGATACACGGTGAACGTGCCCTGGCCTCCTCGAACAGTGATGCGATCAGACCCTCGGACTCGCCGTACCACTTGGACATCACGTCCGAGCATTTTATCCCGATCATCTCCACGTTGAGGTCCGAGGCCACAGCCCTCAGCATCAATGTCTTTCCGCACCCCGGGGGGCCAAAGAGCAGTATCCCCTTGGACGGTTTCACACCGTACCTTGTTGCCATCTCCGGCTCCAGAAGGGGGATCATGAGGGCGCTCTTCACCTCCCTCTTTACATCCTCCAGTCCTCCTATGTCCTTGAAGGTGGCCTTCCTGAAGCCCACCATCTCGGAGATCTTCTTTCCGACATCCGAGGACCTGACCTCGGCAACGCCATATTCCATGGGCAGTGTTTCCTCACCGAGACCCCTCACACCGAAAGGTATGAGCGCGGCAGGTATGACCGCCAGGAACGGGAACAACATCCAAATGGAGAACTCCACCTCTGCCCACATGAGGGATATCACACCGAAGACTATCAGTATCAGGGCCGGTACGATCCTCATGGCCCAGTTCCTGGGGTCGCGATCAAGTGCGGTCTTGCCTTTCAGCCATTTTTTAAAGATCAGGTAGACCGCTACCATGGCAAGCCCCCATCCGATCAAACCGAAAAGCGGAACGAGCGATCCCATGGTCTCCTGCAGAACGGTGGAAAGTATGTTCGTATCGACTGTGGTCAGGTCCCCTATGGAGTTCACGAGATCGATGGGAGACCATTTCGGGTCCACCCCTTTATCGAACTGAACGAAGCTCTTCTCGTGTGACGGGACTGCCAGGAATGAGAACCACTGGAAGGTCCCCGAAGGTGTGACCACCAGAAGGAATAGGCTGGCCGTTATCAGGACCACCGTTCCCAGGAAGAGCGAGAATGCCACCGCGGCGATCATGGGAACCGCGAAACCCAGACCGTAACCGGCCGCGAAGATCGTGAGATAGCTGAAATACGCATATCTCCAGTCGAAGAAACCACCAATCATGACCACCAGAGAGAATAGAAGGAACACCCACCCGAACTCCCGGGACTGGTATGATGCCGCAGCGGTCACGAGGACCGCCATCACAAGCATCGAGATATAGGGATACTTGTAGGCGACCGCGGTCAGGAATGCGGCAAGGATCAGCACCATCCACCACGGGTAGAAGGGCGCCCAGAAAAGACCCAGGAGGGACAGTAGCAGCACTCCACCGCATCTGGTTATCTTCTCCTTCAGGTCCTCATCCATGATCAGCTTCTCGTACCATTGGTCCCTTTCCTCCTTCTCGACCTTCTTCCTGGCCTTCCTTCTCTTCTCGTTGAGGGTTTCCCTGATCGCCTTGACCCGAGTGGTCAGGAATAAAAGACCTATCAATATGATCACAGCAAGTACGAGACCTATGACCTCCTTTAC
>JAFGJI010000110.1 GCA_016929175.1 Thermoplasmatota archaeon
ATATTTGTCCGACATATCAAGGTAGATAGCAGGCGGTTTGGTAGAGGCTGTTAAGATGGATAAGGCGGAAAAGGTGACCATAAGACTGAACGCCGACCAGGTCGATGCCCTGGACTTCATGGTCAAGCACGGGCAGTTCAAGACACGCTCCGATGCCGTCCGCGCTGCTATAGACATCATGACAAGAGAACCCGAGGGGGAAGCTGTCAGCTCAGGTTTGATCGTGGACCTGCCGGACGTAATGATCGCGATGATCGACAAGCTCGTGGACCTTGGTCACTTCCGCAGCAGGGACCACGGCTTGTTCGAACTGGTCAGGAACGGTCTCGACAGCATCGATGTGGAAGAGGTCCAGCTCAAACAGAGGCGGAGATTGGAAATACTTGCGGAGAAGAAGACATCGGACATTCTCGAAGATGTCTACCGCGATTACGTTAACCAATGATCTAGACGAACGAACAAAGAGATGGGAAACGAAATGGGATGCACTCTGTAGGGGCCCGAAAACATATTTTTTTCGGGGGAAACCGGGCCCCTAACTCCTTCTATGGCTTCATTCATATGTATATTCACCTTTCATCATGGCAAGTTTTCATTAGAAGTTCCGTATTGGGCCTTTATGGAACCCTTCGGGACCGGACAGAGGGCGGTTCTCATATGGATAACGCCTGACCGGCCACGGCTCGACGAGATGTCGGAGCTGTGCCGTTCGGCCGGTTATGATATCGTGGAACAGACCGGTCAGTCCAGGGATGGTCCGGACCCACATTACTACGTGGGTCCGGGGAAGATCGACGAGATCGGAGCTCTGGATGTCGATCATATAATCACTACGGGCGACCTTACCCCGTCCCAGACATACTGCATCTCCCATCGGACCGGAAAGAGGACGGCGGACAGGACCAGGGTGATCCTGGATATCTTCAGGAGAAATGCAATAGGTCCAGAGGCCAGGATGCAGGTGGAGATCGCGGACCTGAGATATCAGCTGCCGATCCTGAAGGAGTACATACACCAGGGGACGCTCTCCGAAAGACCCGGGTTCATGGCCGGCGGGGAATATGCCGTCAATTACTATCATGACATGATAAGAAAGAGGATGACCTCTCTGAAAAGGAAGCTGGAGGAAGAGAGGAGCAGAAGAGGCCACAAGAGAGCTTTGAGGCGCAGAAAAGGTGCATACCTGGTCTCCGTAGCTGGATACACGAACGCAGGTAAATCCTCACTTTTCAATGCTTTAATGATGTCCCGCTCTGATGGAAAGGCCTCGGATGTGGGGGGTCAGATGTTCACCACGATCTCAACCACCACCAGGAGGATGAAAGGCGGGAGGGGATGTCTGATCTCGGATACGGTGGGATTCATAAGGGACCTGCCTCCATGGCTCGTGGAGGGTTTCATGTCAACCCTGGAGGAGATATTCGAGGCCGATGTTGTTGTTCTTGTCCTTGACGCGTCGGAACCGCTTCAGATAGTATCCCGAAAACTCTCCGATTCCCTGGAGATCCTTAGAAAAGGCGGAACAAGAGGACATATACTGCTGGCACTGAACAAGATGGACCTTATTCCGGACCCTGTAAAGGAATCTGAGCTGAGGGAGGGGATAATGGATGGGCTCTCCGATACCGAAAGGTCCATGGTCAACGCGACCGTATCGATCTCGGCCCGGAATGGCACGGGCCTCGACGAGCTTCTGGAAAGGATCGAGGAGCTTCTGCCGCCTCTCATGAAGGTCGGCCTGATGTTACCCTTTCCGGGTAACAACGAGGAGCTGGTGGCATCCTTGAGGAAGTATTCATACATCGTCGATGAGGGATATAGCAACGGCTTCCTGACCATCACGGCAATGATGGAGGATAGGTGGGCGGGGCATTTCATCAAACGCGTTAAGGAGGCAGGCGGGAAGGCCCTACCCGAAGGATAGAGCAACACTGTAAATAAAAAAGGTTAATATCAAGAACCCACTAAAAGGGAACAGGTGCGCATCCATGAAAGCGGTCATTCCTGCAGCAGGTCTCGGGACCCGGCTCCTTCCCATGACAAAGATACAACCCAAGGAAATGATGCCTGTCCTCAACAAACCTGCAATCCAGTACGTCGTGGAGGAAGCCTCGTTCTCAGGTTTTGACCAGATACTCATAATCACCAACCGGAACAAGAAGATCATGGAGGACCATTTCGACAGGAACATCGAGCTGGAGCTTGCCCTAAGGAAGAAAGGAGCGGAAAAAGCATTGAAGGAGCTGGAAAGGATCGAGGGTCTTGCCGACCTTTTCTACCTTCGCCAGAAGGAGCAAAAAGGGCTTGGCGACGCCGTTCTGTGCGCGGAGAACTACGTGAGCAGTGAAGCCTTCGCGGTCCTCCTGGGGGACGATATAATAATCTCGGAAGTCCCGGCGATCAGACAGCTGTGGGAAGCTCACCTGAGGGTCAAGGCACCGGTCATCGGCCTCGAGGTCATCCCCAAGGAGCATGTGGAAAGATACGGCATGGTCGACCCGGGTGAAGAGGTCGAGCCCGGGCTTTTCAAATTGAAGAACGTTGTGGAGAAGCCCCCGGTGGAGGATGCTCCATCGAACATGGCAATTATAGGCAGGTACATCCTTGATCCACAGATCTTCTCGTGGCTCAGAGGGTCAAGGAACGGGGTGGGTGATGAGCTCCAGCTCACCGATTCCATATCCAGATACATATCCTCGAAGGGGCTCTACGGAATGGTGATCAAAGGCCACAGGGTCGATATCGGTTCCACATCCGACTGGTTGAAGGCGAACCTTGAAGTTGCCCTTCTGGACCCGGAGTTGAGACCGAGGGTCTCACAGTACTTCGACGAGCTTAGGGCAAGTGGCCGGATATGATCAGGTGCGGAATTCGAAACCGCTGATGAAAGTAATATTCCCATCCGGCAGGAGAGAGGCCTCCCTGAAGAATGTTATGTGTCCCCTCATTACGTGGCCCATAGATAATGAGGGCAGGGTCTCCCATGGGATATGGACCGGGAGGGGGCATGTCCCCGATGATAGGACGCTATCCTCCCTTTTTAAAATGACCAGCGGGGGGTCCAGGACAATTATGTCATCGCATCCGAGGGATGCCTCATCCCTCCAACCGGGAATGACCTCCCCGGGCTCGTTCAGAAGAAGGTCCAGTTCAGCGACACCGGATGGAAGCGGGAGCTTCCCGATCTCCTCCGGGTATATGCAGACAATACCATCGGAGCACATGGGAGGAACGCACATCCTCAGGACAACGGGCGTTCGAACGGTGAAACCGCCCGACATCAAGGAGATCCTCCGGTAGATTGATCCGTTCAATACACCGGTGCTCATGGGGGGCAGGCTGGGTATTATCCACGGTCCTGTCGCTGCCATTAGAAGGTGCTCACCTCTCCTTATCGATACCGCACCCGGCCTCAATTCGATGTCGAAATATTCGTCGTTCACGAAGGAAGGCATCACAACGCACGCATCGTCATCGGTCCCGGCATCTCCGAACGCTATCTTCATGGACGATCCCGGTCCTCTGAGATGCAGGGTTGTGATCAGCAGACCGAACTCATGTGATATCTCCTTCATCCTTTCCAGCGGCTCCTGCTCCATCCTTCCCGCAAGGGATGCCCCGAAGAGGCCCGACAGCACAAGCACGGAAAGTATAAGGCCTGCCCTGAACAGCATATCCTGGTCTATCATCGCACTCGGATGGTACAATGTCCTGATGGGATAAAATATGATCGGTTGAGTGAAATCTAAATATCAACCAGTCCTTTTCATCCCCATGTCACCGAAGAGGGGATTGACCGGAACAGTTACGAGCGGGATCCCGGCACTTGATGGTTCCCTGCAGAATGGAGGGTTCAGGAAAGGGTCCATCATTCTGATCGTCGGGGACCCTGGCTCCCGAAAGGACCTTTTCGGATACACCTTCCTGTTGGAAGGGCTCGAGAAGGGAGAGAGGGTGGTCTTCTATGACGTGGAGGCCTCGAGCGACGAGATCAACGATATCATGCAGGAGAACGTGGACCGGGAGCTCCTTCAGAACCTTGATTTCGTGGATGCCTGCCCCGAATATTCGAAGTTCTTCATCAACGCGGTCCC
>JAFGJI010000111.1 GCA_016929175.1 Thermoplasmatota archaeon
AACCATAGGAAACTCCGCGGAGATCGCCGGATGGCTCGATGCCAGGCTGATCACATCAGACTTCAGGCCGGTGAGCCTGAAGGAAGGCGTTCTCCAGGGAAGCGAGGTCACATACGATGACCTCGCCATCCAGGGGATCGAGCCAAGGACGGGGAACACCCTGATGGACGGGGTGCTTGACGGGATCCTGGATTCATACGATGGGGGGGGTCAGGTCCTGGTATTCGTTAACACCAGACGCAGCGCAGAATCATCTTCGGTGGAGATGGGGAAGGTTCTCTCCGGCCACCTGGCCGACACAGACCTCCTCCAGCTCAAAGATGTTGTTAATTCCCTTGGAGGGTCCGATGCCAGGGTGGTCGGCAAGCTGAAGAAGGCCGTTGCGGGCGCTGCTGCCTTCCACCATGCCGGCCTCTCCAACGAGCACAGGAAGGTGATCGAGAACGCTTTCAAGGAGAGGAAGATAAAGGCGCTCTTTGCCACGCCGACCCTGGCGGCAGGGATCAATCTTCCAGCAAGGAGGGTCATAGTCAGGGACTGGACCAGGTTCGAGGCCTGGAACCCCCGGGCGCCCATACCCGTGCTCGAGATCAAGCAGATGTTCGGCCGGGCCGGGAGGCCCAAATACGACAAGGAGGGAGAGTCCTTCATCCTTGCAAGGAGCGAGGAGGAGGTGAACGTCCTCCTCGAGAGGTACGTGTGGGGCAAGCCAGAGGAGGTGCTATCCAAACTGGGGTCGAAACCGGCACTTCGAATGCACCTTCTCTCATCGTTCGCAACCAATTACGTCAGGGACCTGGACGAGATGTGGGATTTCATAAGGTCCACATTCTACGCGTTCCAGAACGACACATGGAAGATAAGCGTCGACATCGAGGACATACTCGACTTCCTGGAAGAGAAGGGCTTTCTCAGAAGGGAAGGGGACACGGTGGAAGCGACCGACCTCGGGAAACGCGTGGCAAGGCTCTACATCGACCCCCTCTCGGCGGTGGTTTTGAGGGATGCCCTGCACTCGGAGAGCAAGAATGTCACGCCGTTCTCCATTCTCCAGGCGGTGTGTCTGACCCCTGATATCTATCCGCTCTTCGTGAGGGGCAGGGACCAGAAGTATGTCACGAAGTTCATGTACGAACACGAGGACGAGCTGCTCTTTCCGATACCGGAAGAGGATGCGGACTACGAATGGTTCCTGAACTCGGTCAAGACGGCGATGTTCCTCATGGAGTGGATAGGCGAGAACCAGGACCGGAAGGAGGCCTCGGAGGAGAGGATGGAGACCCTTTTCAATCTGGGGCCCGGGGATGTCAGGAACAAGGTGGAGACGGCTGTCTGGATCCTCTACGCGATGAGAGAGCTATCGAGGCTCTTCAACACGGGTATGACATCCGATATAGACAAGGTCGCTCTACGTGTGGAGAACGGCATAAGGGAGGAGCTGCTCCCGATCATAATGATAAAGGGAATAGGCAGGGTGAGGGCCCGGAGGCTGTTCGATTCGGGCTTCGATTCCATGGATAACATAAGGAAGGCAACGATACCCCGTCTTGCATCGGTGAAGGGTATCGGGAGACAGTTGGCGGTTCAGATAAAGAACCTGGTGGAAGGGGGGGAGCCTATGGTCGAGGAGGAGGAGAGCTCTCCCGACGGCCCGGTTCAATCCAATCTCATGGATTTCAGATGAATCGGCGGATCAGCGGGGGGTGACATTTATACATCCAGTCCCCATTGGGGTCACATGGGTGGACCTTCCCTGTCTTCGCTCATCAAGAGGGGCTTCTACTTCTTCCTCCCCGTTCTCACGGTGATACTCATGGCGAGCCTGCTCGCCGTATTCGCCACCCTTTCCGAGACCCAGGTGGAAGCCGCGGTCTTCACCGCGGAGGAGGGTGCCAGTGCAGGAGCGCAGGCAAGCGTGGGGCTCGGGAACACACTGCTTTTTCTCATCCCGGCCATCGTGGGCAGCTTCGGGATACTCGCCATAATACGGATGGGGAAGCGAAGGATGCTCAAGAACATATTCAGGGGCGCACTCACCATCTCGAGCGGGGTGATACTCACTTATTTCATGTTCAAACTGAACGAGGCACTTTACCAGCGGGTGTGGTATGTCCTCTATGTCAGGGAGCCCGTGGAGTTCGTCATGGTCTCGATCCCGGAGATCTACGCCTGGGGCACGCTTCTGACGTTTCTGATATGCGGTCTGATATTCGGGTATATATTCTCCTCCGTGATACTATCCAGGGGTTTCAAGAGGGCAGAGAGGAATTATTCATTGATCATGATCTCCGCCCTGATGGGCGCGTTCATGGCCGTGATCCTCGGAACCCCAACGGTGCTGTTCCTGCTCGTCGGTCTCGCCATCTGGGACATATACGCGGTGTTCAAGGGCCCCATCAAGCAGATGGTGGAGATGGACATCGACGGGAATCTCATGGTGAAGCTCGATCCCCTTGGCGACGATGCCGAGGACTTCCCCTTCGACCACCTCACCTACGATGCCGGGTCATGGCAGCTCGGGATAGGCGACCTTGTGTTCTACTCGGTGCTGGGGGCCCATTCTCTCTACTACTCCACGACCTACATCCCGGACCACGGCTACTGGATGATGCCGTTCTTCTTCATTCCTGTTCTCGTCGCGATCCTGGCTGGGTTCGCATACACGATATACAGGTTGACAAGAGCTGAAGGCTCCGGCATACTTCCGGGTCTTCCGGTGCCCATGTTTCTCGGAGTGGGTGTGTTTTTGATCATGATGGCGATCGCGAAATGGGTGATCTGACATCATCCACGGCTATCAGAACGGGCCCATTGTAATGGGTTTCTCGCAGCCTTGAAGGACCTTATTTCAACCTTGCTGATAGCTTCTCGATCATGTCCTTTGTCATCGTCGGAAGGTCAAAAGATGGCTTCCATCCCCACTCCTCCCTTGCCGCCGAATCGTCAATGGACTGCGGCCAGGAATCCGCGATGGCCTGCCTGAAATCGGGTTTGTAGTTGACCTCCAGCTCGGGGATGTGCTTTCTTATTTCAGCTGCAAGATCCCCGGCCGAGAAGGACATGGATGCCATGTTGAAGTCGCAGTGATGCTTCAGGTTCTCGAGGGGGGCCTCGGCGAGGTCGATGAGTCCCTTGAGGGCATCGGGCATGTACATCATGGGAAGGACGGTGTCCTCCCTCACGAAGCACTCGTATTTCCCCTTCTGGATCGCATCGTAGTATATTGCGACCGCGTAATCGGTGGTCCCGCCTCCCGGAAGTGTCTCCGATGAGATGATGCCGGGATATCTCACTCCTCTTACATCGACGCCGAACCTTTTGAAGTAATAGTCCCCAAGGAGCTCTCCCGCGACCTTGGTGACCCCGTACATCGTAGTTGGTTTGAGGACCGTTTCCTGGGGTGTGTTGATCCTCGGGGTCTCGGGGCCGAATGCCGCGATGGAAGACGGGTTCATGACCCTTGCGAGCTCCTTTTCCCTTGCGCACTCGAGGACGTTGTGGAAGCCGTCCATGTTGACCTTCCATGCAAGGAGAGGTTTCTGCTCCCCGACGCCGGATAGTATCGCCGCCATGTTGTAGATCG
>JAFGJI010000013.1 GCA_016929175.1 Thermoplasmatota archaeon
ACTCCTCCAGAAGATAGTGGAGATCACCCCGACACATATCGCAGGGGCCCACAGGGTTCCGGAAGGCCCCGCCCTTCCGGGTCAACCACACGCTGAACTTGATTCGCTGCCTCCTGTCAAGGAGAACTGACGGGACCATCCGCATTCGACATGATGTTCACACATCATCCTCCCTACAGGGATGTTCTCCTGTATCCCTGGCCTAGGTAGCAACATGGGAGGTCACTCCCCCCTCGCCGAGGGGGGAGACTTTTTATTTTTTCCCCCCTGCATCCCAATGGGTTTTAAGATAGGTAGAACATTATCCCAACGGGAAATGAACATGAAAGGCATCGATCCGCAAAAAGAAGAGATGCTCCGATCAGAATATCTCCGGACCGCCGATGTTCTGACGAGGGGGACGGCAGATGAGGGAGACAGGGAGCCCTCTGAAATCTACGGTGAGCTCTTCGAGAGAGAATTCGGTATATCAGGACTGCTCGAGAGGTTGAAGGGAAGGGATAATGTGGGAGTTATCCTGAACGACGGGAACCGCCCCACGCCCTCTCATCTTGTTATGGACCACCTGATGTCCGTTGATACCCTTCCCGGAAAGATCAGGAAGGTCCACATCGCAACAGGCACCCATGAACCTCCCAAAGAGGAAGAACTTAAGAAGATACTCGGGTCGCATTATGATGATCTACAAAACAGGGTACATATACACAATGCCAGGGACCGGGAAGGGCATGTTCCTTACGGTATAACAAAAAGAGGGACGCCCCTTTTCTTCGACAGGGAGCTTGAGGACCATGACCTATTCATCTTCGTCAATTCCGTAGAGCCTCACTATTTCGCCGGTTTCACCGGGGGAAGAAAATCCCTCCTTCCGGGGATGGCGTTCTTCGGAACAACGGAGAGGAACCACTCCTATTCCCTATCCGAGGGCTCAAGGACCCTGGCCCTTGGCGGTAACCCTGTCCATGAGGATATGGTGGAGGCTGCAGGTATGTTCCTTCGTGGAAAGGACCATATCTCCATTCAGATAGTCCAGGGTCCGGGAAAGGTCATCTCCGACCTGAAGGTGGGAGACCTTTTCTCCTCATTCCATGAAGCCGTTGAGAGTGCCAAGGTCCAGTTCTGTATACCGGTGAAGAAGAGATACGACATAGTGGTCTCCATAGCCAGACCTCCCATGGACAGGACCATGTACCAGGCCCTGAAGGCTGTCGAGAACGGAAAGCTTGCCCTGAAGGATGGCGGGGTCATGGTGCTGGTAGCGGAATGCCGGGAAGGGGTCGGTCAGTCCACATTCTGGGACCTGCTCACGATGAGCAGCGATCCCGAGGAGGTCCTGGACGAAATAGACAGGGGCTACGTCCTTGGATATCACAAGGCCGCGAAGATAGTCTCGCTTTCAAGGAGAGCTTCGATCATTGCAGTATGCTCCATCGACCGGAAGGTCCTCGAAAAAGGTTTCATGGAGGGTTTCTGGGACCTTGACCATGCCATGAAGAGGGCTTTCGAGATCACCGGGGACCATCCGGATATCCTGGTGATCCCAGATGGAACGGTTACGGTCCCTATACTTGAGGAGGGTTCCGCTTGACAGATGACGAAAGAATTGAAAAAGCGCGCCGCCCGGGAAATATTGCCATGAAGCTCCATGCTTTCTACAGGGGAAAGATGGAGCAATCCCTGAAAGCCCCTGTAAGGAATTTCTCGGACTTTTCCATCTGGTACACACCCGGTGTTGCACGACCATGTCTTGCCATAAGGGACGATCCCTCGCTGTCATGGGAGCACACCAATCGGGCCAATACCATTGCCGTCATATCCGACGGCACCAGGGTCCTCGGCCTTGGTGATATAGGCCCCGAGGCAGCAATGCCTGTCATGGAGGGGAAGTCTTTACTGTTCAAGTACCTCGGAGGGGTCGATGCGTTCCCTCTGTGCCTGGATACGAAGGACCCGGAGAAGTTCGTGGACACGGTGAAGGCGCTGCAGCCGTCCATCGGAGGCGTTAACCTTGAGGACATCGCAACACCGAAGTGTTTCGGTATACTCAACAGGCTCCGGAAGGAAATGGACATCCCCGTATGGCATGATGACCAGCAGGGAACGGCAACAGTGGAGGTGGCGGGTTTCATCAACGCCTCGAAGCTGGTGGGAAAGAAGCTCGATGAGATGCAGGTGACCATGATCGGAGCGGGAGCCGCAAATATAAGGATAGCCGATATCCTGGTCCAAATAGGAGTGAGGCAAAAGAACATCATCATGTGCGATTCCAGGGGGGTCCTGAACGAGGAGCGGGAGGACCTTGAGCATCTGAAGGGGACGAACATGGAGAAATACCGGGCATGCCTAGAGTACAGCGGCTCATCCCTGGGACGCACGATGGAAACATGCACCAGGGGTTCGGATGCGCTCCTTTGCGCATCCAGACCCATCCCCGGTACGGTCACGAAGAAGATGGTCAAGGATATGGCTAACATGTCCATCGTGTTCGCCGCGGCGAACCCCGAACCCGAGATATGGCCCTGGGATGCAAAGGAGGCGGGTGCTTATGTTGTCGCCACCGGCAGGTCGGACTTCCCGAACCAGATAAACAATTCTCTAGGCTTCCCGGGCATATTCAGAGGTACCCTCGATGTTCGGGCAAGGACCATTACGGACACCATGTGCATAGCCGCGGCGAGGGAGCTCGCAAAGGTCGCCGAGGATAGGGGACTCTCCCCGGAAAACATCATCCCCAACATGGAGGAGTGGGAGGTGTTCCCCAGGGAAGCAGCGGCCGTTGGGATCCAGGCCATCAAGGACGGGGTGGCAAGGATACAACGCTCCCGGGAGGAGCTTCTTGAGATGGCCTTTGACGTGATAAAGAGGGCAAGGGATGATACCAGGATGAAGATGGACAGCGGAATTATTCCCGAAGCACCCCCCGATACCCTGATCTGATCGAGGACCGATGGTATGGAAAGAGTGGAAGGCCGGAGCAGTGCACTCGCGGACGAGGGCTCCTGCCTCCCAGGACGGAGTGGGATTAGGAAGAGAGGATTGAATGTCTTATAAAAATCAAAGTTCACTCCGTCAATCCGGTGTATTAACTTCTCCTATTTATATTTTTCAAATGGGTGGGTGAGGAGAAGGCTCCGGTAGTGAACATGCAATTTTCATCGTCCCATGCTTCCGGACCAGAACGGTGTCCCTCTATTCCTCGATACCCCAGTCATGGCGCCTGCTCCTCCTGACCATGAAAAGCGCCACGATGACGAGAAGAATGACAAGAGCCACGATGCCAATGATCACCGGAATTCGAAGGTCAAGACCGTCAGCCTCATCCGGGGGGGGTCTCAGCTCGAATACCTCGGACGAGGGGCCCGTTCCCTTTGTCGTCTCGCAGGAAATGCAGTAGAAGTATATGGTCCCCTCCACTGCACCGATATCCAGATATTCCCGGAAAGACCCGGACACCCCCGCTATCTCGATCATGCTGTCGGGATCGAGCCCCCTTTGGACATGGTATATCCATATCTCTCCGCCGCCGTTGTCTTGAGGAGGATCCCATTTTATCAGAACACCCCCTTCCTGCCAGGTGATATTAAGGTTCCTGGGGGATGAAGGTAGCTTCATCGGGATGCCGATGAGCATTTCCGAGGGTTCGGAGCTCCCTATCTCGTTGACAGCGGCGACCCTTATGTAATACCGGACCCCGTTGGTAAGTCCGGTGATGATATAGAAGAGGTCGGATATGCCCTCCGCTATCGGTACAAGATCGTCCTCCGCGGGTCCCGAGAACAGGGTGTACGTAATAAGTCGGGAGCCCCCTTTGTCCATTGGAGTGGCCCATGAGATGTTCAGGGACCCGTCATAGTCCACATAGTAAGGGTTCCTGGGAGGTGAAGGTACGCTCATCGGCCTGAGAATGATGATATTGGAGGGAAGGGACATGCCCTTCACATTGATGGCCCTGACGTAGAATGTGTAGTCCATGCCGTTCTCAAGCCCCCTTACGAGGGTATTATTTGTATTCAGCCATCTGTGACTGAAAGACCCGTTGCCGATGGCCGTGTAGAGCTCGTAGGAAACGTTGGTGTCCCCCCCCAGGAACGTCGGTGTGCTCCAGGAGAGGTTCACGAACCTGTTGCCTATGGTCCCCATCAGATCGATGGGCGGGGAAGGGGTCTGGAAAGGTGTGGCATTCACCAGGTCGGACCGGCGGCTCTCCCAGTATCCGTTGTAAGCGGAGACCGCGAACCAGTATTCCTTTCCGGGTACGACTGGGCTCACGGAGATGTTGTGGTCACTGGCACTGGCCATAAGGATGGTCAGGTTCCCCGGGTCCGGGCCTGAGTATACCATGTAAGTGATGTTCTCAGCCCCGCCTCTGTAGGTGGGGGGTTTCCAGGACAGCAGTATGTGGTCCCCCATCTCCAAGGCAGTAAGGTTCATCGGTCGGGAAAGGTCTCCAAGAGGCGTGATATTCAGGTGATCGGAGGGTTCGCCCGGTCCCAGTTCGTTCACTGCCCTCACGAATACCGTCATCTGGACACCGATGATGCCCACCGGGATGTCGGCACTGGTCGAGTTCAGGGAAGATGCAACGGTCTCGATGCTTGAAAGGTTCTGCCCCATGTACACATTGTATGTGATGTTCTGGGAACCCCCTTTCTCTTCAGGAGGAAGCCATGTCAGATGTATATTGAAGGGGGAGATATCCCCCTTGAGGTCCCTGGGCTTTGACGGGGGTGTCATGGGGATACCTTTCCAGATCTCCGAAAGAGGTCCGGTCCCTCTCCAGTTGCTTGCAGAGACCGCCACATAGTAGGTCCTGCCGTTGACGAGACCGGAGATATTGTACCATTCATCAGTTATTTCCGTGGTCAGGAGCTCCATGGAAGCGATGGAATCCCCGAAATACACCGAGTAGTGGATCTCATCTATCCCCCCATCGTCCAAAGGCCTGAACCAGGAGACGTTCAGGGACCCGTCGCTTCGGTCGATTCTGTAGATGGTTGGAGCCCCCGGTCTTGTCGAGGCGACTGCCGTGATATAACCCCACTCGCCGCGGCTTACCCTGTTCTCGGCCCTTATCCCGAAGTGGTAAAGCATTCCGTTCGTTACCGTGGTATCGTTGTAGAAGAAAACATCGGGGTCCACCCGGTCCATGTATTGAAGATCGTTCGAGGTCATCCCCCTGTAGATCCTGTATGAGATTATCTCCTCTCCTCCGTCGCTCAGTGGTTCTCTCCATGAAAGATTGATGAAGGAATCCTCCGAAGTGAAGGATATATCACGCGGGGGGCCGG
>JAFGJI010000112.1 GCA_016929175.1 Thermoplasmatota archaeon
ACCTGAGGACGCGGGGGCTGCGCTCCCGGCTGTGCTGTCGGAGGTCTCGCCGGCTGTTGAGACGGAACCTGAGGACGCGGGGGCTGCGCTCCCGGCTGTGCTGTCGGAGGTCTCGCCGGCTGTTGAGACGGAACCTGAGGACGCGGGGGCTGGGCTCCCGGCTGTGCTGTCGGAGGTCTTGCCATCTGCTGAGGCGGAACCTGAGGACGCGGGGGCGGGGCTCCCGGCTGTGCTGTCGGGGGTCTTGCCATCTGTTGTGGCGGAACCTGGGGCCGCGGGGGCTGGGCTCCCGGCTGTGCTGTCGGGGGTCTTGCCATCTGTTGTGGCGGAACCTGAGGCCGCGGGGGCTGGGCTGTTGCAGGCTGCGCCATGGGCCTTGCCTGGACCATCGGGACGGGAGCTCCAGCAGGTCGGGGAGAAGCGGAGCCCTGTACGGGTCTCGCCTGGGGCATCGGACCCGTGGCGCCCATGGGCTGCGCAGCCGGAAGAGGTCCGCTCCTCACTGGAGCAGGCGGGGTCTGGGTGGGAGCGACCGATTCGGGTGCCGCCGGCAGGGCTGGAGCCTGCGGCGGGGGTAGCGCCTTGGTTTCCTCGGGCTGCCCCAGCTGTTCGGGTTCTCCCATGAGCTTCTCCTTTACCGCCCAGGGCCTGTACTCTCCGCTCTCATCATAACCGGTGTCTATCGGTGAAATGATGATCTGATTGAACTTCGTGATGAAAACGAAGGCGGCCGCAGCGAATATCACTATCAATATCAGCGGCAGGAGGAACATCCACAGAGGGACCTCTTTCGGTGGTGGGGGGGGGATGTTCGTCGGTACAACATACACGTTGAACTCCTTTTCGAGGCTCCCTCTGGCGCTTACGGGCACCTCACCCTCCAGGGCGATCGTGAAGTGATGTGTTCCCGGAGGTGCAGCCTTCCACAGGAACGTCACCTCCTTCGCCTCCTGTAGCTTCAGATAGGTTATGTTGGCCCTGTCCATTTCATAACCCTCGTCGTAGAGGACGATGTACAATCTGCTGAACCTTGTCGGGTTCAGCTCCTCGGACCCGATGTTCTCGATGTTGACATGGAACGAATACATCCGGTCGTAGACCATCTGGGGGACGCCTTCGAAGACCTCCCCGTTGAGCTTGACCTCTCCGATATCGAACATCATCCGGTAGAACCTGATCGTGATCGGTATCGTCATGGTAAGAGGGTTCATCCTGTCCGGGTCCCTCAGGGAGACGGCCTTGAGCTCCATGGTTATGTTCCGCTCTTCCGTTATCGTTCCCGCCCTGGGATTGATGTTGAGAACTGCATTTACCGAGCTGTCGAAGGGTACATCCATATTGGGTGTCAGGAGCATGAGCCAGCCCTGATATGGGTTGTCCACCCAATCCAGCCTGAGGATGTCGGCTATATTGCCGGTGTTGGTTATCTGTACCCTCACCGACCTTGCCTGATCATGGTCCATTGAGAACTTGAGCTCGGGCTCATCGGGATGAAGCCTCATCTCGAAATTGTAGAAGGGCTGAACGTGAAGGATCAGATCCAGGAATACAAGTGTCGCCCCTTTCCTGGTCTCGTTCTGGGAATATCCCGATACCCGGATCGTGTATCCGTCGTATTGACCCCGGAGGTCCGGAAGGGGGGTGTCCGGATTCGTGTCGGCCGCCGCGTTGAACGGGATCGAAACGATGAGTTTCACCGGATACGTCTCATTGGGGGCGATCTCACCTTCCGAAAGATCGACATCGAACTCGGCCCAGTCCGAATTCACGGAGATATTGAAGGTATCCAGATAGTTCCCGAGGTTTCTGGCATTGATCTGGAATTCCACCTGGCCTCCCACGAAACCGTTCTTCTCCCTGACGGGTGTCGTAAGTTCCAGCTTGTGCGTGAGAGGTATCAGGAAATAATAGCGGACCTCCGCTTCAATGTGGTCGTGCGGCCCCCCCCTTGCCTGAATGATTATAAAGGGCAGACTTCCCTTGGACGAGGCGATGGTGGTCTCATCGACGTAGACGACCATCTCGAGGTAGGCGGTGGTCTTCGGCCCGAGCCCCTTTTGTGCCTTCAACTTGGTCTGGTCGATATATATCCACCAACCTTTCGGCCTATATGAGACATTCAGATGCTGATCTGGATCGGGTGCGTTGCCCTCGTTGGTGAAGTTGAACATTATCTTGTTCTCCTTTCCCGGTATCACCGGGAACGGCTCTTCGAAGCTCTCGATCCTTGCCGCGTACCTGATGTCAGCAAAGACCGTACATGACTCTGACAGGCCGGTGAAATCACCGTTCTGGGACCTTATCGTTAGGACCAGGTTGATGTTGTCAAGTAACGGTGCGTCCGTTGGAATTGAGACCCAGGTTTTCACCTCGAAATACTCGTCCGGATGAACCTCTGGCTGCCTGGTCCCGGATTCGAAACCCACCTTCCACCCCTTTTTCACGTGGTAGTCATCTATCTTCTCGGCGAGGGTGTAGATGTCCTTGCCGTTGCCCATGTTTCGAAGCCAGAATATGACATTATGGACCTTCCCCGGTTCGAGATAGACCGATTCAGTATCGGGTTTCAGCTCTGCCTTTGCCATGAAATCAACAATGAACTTGAAAGTATGGTCCGAAGGCTCCAGATAAGGCCCAGCATACAGTGTGGAGTATGCCCTCATGACGACCGTGTATGTCCGATCGCATCTGGCGTTGAAGGGATTCTTGGACACCTGGACAGGCAGCTGGAGCTCTTCGAAATCGTTTGGATATACCGTTATCGGGCTGAAACTCTCGATGTTCCACCCCTCCGGAGCACTTATCAACTTCACCCCGATTATATCCACCGCGGGACCCCTGTTCTGAAGCTGGAACGGGATGAACTTGACATCCCCTACCTTTACAGGATGGGGATACTTGGTCTCGTACGTCCTGTCCTCCTGGCCCTCCTCGTAGATAAAAGGGGAGAATTCCGGAGAGGATATCCTTATGCCGGAACCGCTCCTGAAATTGTCGGATTTGTCATCATCATCGACGGTTATCGTCGATGATACCCTGAACTGGAAATTGGACCACCCACCGGACTGTGCCGGGGGTTTCAACGGCACTGTCCAGTAGAAGGTCACAACGAAAGGGGGGAACTGAGCGTTCGGCCCTGGAATGTCATCACCCGTATAGTTGGTGCCCATCGAGGTGACCTGCGCATACCGTGTCGTCACGTTGGTGTAGCTGTCATCCACCACAAGAACGCATGTGAACTGGTTCCCGTTGGCCTTCGAGATGGGGATATCGCTGACCTGAGGGTTGTTGTCATGGACGAGCGCAACATCTATCCTCACGAGCTGGCCTGGATAGAGATTGTTCGACTGGGTAGGCCTCTTTACGTCGATATCCCGGATGGCTATGTCCAGCCATGCTCTCGTGGGCGGTCCAGCTACAGGCTTCTCCGCTTCAGCGCTGTTTGAGATAGGAGCAATGATGGCCGCCACGGGTATGGCCATAAGGAATGTCAGGACCAATACGGTCCACATCCTGACTTGATAGCTAACTCTGGGTTCTTGTGGCATATGTTCACCCCTTGATCAAGATGCTGCCTCCGGCTTCCATTTTTGGTATACCCCTGAGCCTTATAAATCCCTTGCGTCTGAAAGTGACCCGTTCGGGATATGTGATGGAGGGGCCCATGGGTTCTTGGTAATGGCCGGCCAATGTGGGCTAAATAGAGCTGGCATATTTATTTTTATGGTAGTGGGCCTCCACCATGTCATAGGTACACTGTTGCCTTGGGAAATGCCGCAACTTTCGTCAGGTGCTGACCTATCACTCTGTCTTGGGGGGTTGGTTCGGAAGAACCTTCAAGTTCTGATCAGTCCTCGGTCCGCGCTTCCGGAACCTCTTCGAGAGCTTCTTCCGCGAGGTCTTCCTCAAGACCATCCGGGCCATCCTCTTTGTCCTTGGATGGTTCGGCTTCGGGGACAGGAGCGGCGGAATCGATCGGTGCGTCATCATGGCTATCAGGGGCCGAAATTACCTCCATCTTCCGGATATCGACCCTTTTCAAGGGGTAGATCGGTCTGCATCCCCTGAGGATCGAGGTTACGAGCGACCTGTCACGGTCCGAGGTCAGAACAATTGAGGTGAGTTCGGAAAAGGTATGCTTCGATCCGGCCTCTTCGACTATCTCCTTCATCTTCTTCCTGATCTCGTACTGTACCGAGGACTGGATCCTCTTATCGGAGATCGCCATGGGTTTCAATCGGACCCTGAAACCATCCTTGGTCCCTATGTCGAACACGCCTTCCATCTTCGTCCTCTTTCGCCTGGTCTGTCTTCGTATGTAATCCGAGGTCAGGTCATGACCCAGATACTTGGTGAATGCTTCCGATGTCGAATGGTCCACTATCTTGAACTTCAACTTGATATGCATCATCCTGAAATCGCCCGTAAGGTCCTGCAGGGTCACCTCCACCGACCTTCCAAGCAGCTTCGAGGGGTCGTCAGCAAGGGTCTCCCCGATCTTTGCCCTGTTGAACAATCCCGGGGCCACGATCGAGTACCATTCCTTGGACTTCCATTTGTCCTTCAGTTTCTTGGCTTCCCTTGAAGTCTGTCTCCGTGCCATGTTGCATGCCTCTTCGACCGACACGACAATGCTCTATTTATAGGTATGTGTTTTTCTTAACATCGATCTGGATAAAGATGGGAGAAAAGACCTTTTTTCAATAGCACGGGCATCAGAAAATATCGACAAAAATGGACACGAAAAAAAAATCACATCCTTATGTTCCTCCCCCGGCCGGGCTTCCCGCAGAGGTTCTCGCCCTCGATCAGCAGTTCCCCCCTGGAGTAAACCTTTTCGGGGAAGATGCCGACCTTTCCTTCATAGGGGGTCCATCCACATTTAGAATGGAGATCGTCGCCCCTGATCTTCCGACCCTTCCGGAGGTCCACCACCATTATGTCCGCGAGATACCCATCTTCCAACCTCCCCCTGCCCGCAATGGAATACCGATCGGCGGGTGAGGAGCAGCAGAGTTCCATGAACCTGTCGATATCCAGCCTCCTCTTCGAAACCTCCGAAAGAAGGAGGGGGGCCATGGTCTCTATGCCAGGGATACCTGAGGGGGAAAGGTATCCCCGGTCCTTCTCTTCCAGAAGGTGGGGAGCATGGTCCGAACCTATGGTGTCGACGCTCCCGTCGGCTATCCCGCGCCAGAGCGCTGCCCGGTCTGCCGGGGTCCTAAGAGGCGGATTGACCTTGCCCAGGGCCTGATGTTCAGGGTCTAGGCCGCTCAATTTGACATCCAGAAGGAGATGATGGGGGGTTACCTCCACGGTAGCAGAAGAGGTCTTTGCCGCCTCAAGGCCCATTTCAGAGGAGACATGGAGGAAATGTGCACTCCCGGCATTTCGACCAAGGGCATTGACGGCCTTCACTATCGCCGAAGCTTCCGAAGAAGGAGGTCTTGACCCGTGGTGCTTCTTCAGGATATCCTTCACTTTGTCTGGGTCCTTCACGGGTTCGAAAAGGGATCCGTCCTCTGCATGGATGGCGACCACTGCACCGGTATTTTCGAGGACGCTCGTCCATCTGGCAAGAGAGGATATGGGTTCAAGCACAAGCGAACCCGTTGTCTCTCCGAGGAACGCTTTCAGACCTGCCGGTGCAGGGACATTCCCGATTCCCTTCAGGAGCGTGTCCACCGCAAGCAGGTCGGACCCGTTCGTTATCACTAGGTTCAGACCGTAGTCTATGACCGAAACTGCCGATGCGGTCTTGTCCTTTGCCTGAAGAGAATCCCGATCGATGGTTGGCGGTCTTGTGTTCGGCATATCTATCACGGTCGTTACCCCTCCAAAAGCCGCCGATACCGACCCGGAAGCGAAATCTTCCTTGGAGGTCATACCCGGGTCCCGGAAATGTGCATGCGTGTCTATGATGCCCGGCAGCAGAAGCGACCGTCCCAGCCTGTGCAGCTCACCATACTCGCCGGACACTGGTGCCTGTCTGCTTATCTTTGAGATCCTGCCTCCATCTATGAAAATATAGGCTTCGATAGGAAAAGCGTCCCTCAAGACCCTTCCCTCAAGGACGAGATCGTGCATGCTGCTGCCTCATGAAAGGGGGATCTCCACAACCGACCCGCCCGGTGTCTCCTCTCCGAAAACCTTTCCCTGGAACTTCTGGAAATGAACATCTCCCCTCCTCCATTCGTCCGGATTAAGGCCCGCCTTCATGCAGGTGTGGTAGAGTAACTCCTCGATCGACCAACCGTACTCGACTGGAACCTGGGGCAGGAGCAGCCCTGAATGGAACCCTTTCCTGGCTATGAGCCCGTCCCTACCGATGACGATCTGCCTGACAAGGTCCTCCTCATCCATGTAAGTGATATCACAAGGCGGGGTCAGCAGGGTAACGTCTATCACGATGGCGCTCATCTCCTCCGGCCGGACAGGAGGGAAGCGCGGGTCCCTCAAAGCGGCAGCGACGGCAACGTCCATGATCGCCTTGCCAAGAGGCATTATGGGCTCCGAATATCCGATACATCCTCTGAGATCCTTTCCCGGGAAAGTGTTCAGGGTCACGAAGACCCCGCATTCCTCCCTGAATTTCCCGGGGACCTCAGGAAATTCTATGTCCGTGACCCCGAGCTTCTTCATGATCACTGCCCTTGCCAGTCTGACCGCAAGCTCTCCGTCCGCCTGTGTGAACATTTGAGGATCCCCACACCCCATATACCTCGGTGATGATTTATTTTTCTGAGAGATAGGGAAAGAATATGTAATGCAAGTTCTTTCAACCGGCTTAAGGGTGCCCTTATGGGAGAAAAGAAACAGGAAGAGCCACACCTGTTCACCAGCATCACAAGGAAGACGCTGCTCATCCTCATCAACTTCCTCATGATGAGCGTGATAGGTATCATCGGCTGGAAGTTCGTCGCAACTTACATGCCCCCTCCGATCGGCGGCATCCCGAATGAGATCGGGACCGTTGCCTCTGCCATTTCCTTCATAGGCCTGTTCTCGTTCCTTACCAACCTGGGGTTCGGAGCATCCCATGTAAAAAAAGTATCCGAGGGTGAGGATCTCGGCAGGTGCATCGGAACGTTCTTCACCATCCAGGTGGTTTCGGTCACGGTCATGGTAGTAGTGGTCGTAGGAGCCCTCCTCTTCTGGAAACATGCCATGGGAAAAGGGTTTGAGACACCACGTTTCGAATACACCGTGTATCTGCTCCTGGGTTACTATATCGCAAATAACCTTTCCACCGTCGGTCTGCAGACCTTCGTCGCCAAGGTCGAGATAGCGAAGAACCAGATAGTCGTGCTGATCGGGTCCTTCGTCCAGCTGGTCGTCACCATCATTGTTGTTCTCAACACGGACGACCTTTATGTATACGCCGCGACGTTCATCGTTGGTGCATTGGTGAACCTCTTCATCTCTTTCGGCTACCTGACCAGATATCCCATTAAACCCCCGAGTTGGCGCCTCTTCAAGGGATATTTCGTTTTCTCCCTCCCCCTTTTCATGGTGTCGGTCCTTGCGACCTTAACCCCAAACATCGACAAGATCATGATCCAGCTATTCTGGGATTCCTCCAACGTCGCCATATACCTGGGCGGGCAGAAGTTCTCGGCCTACCTGATCACCATCTCGACCGGGCTTGGCATGATACTGTTCCCCACCTTCTCGGCCATGAAGACGAACGGGATGAGAGCCGAGATCAGGGAACTCATACGTTCATCGGAGAGGTTGATAGTGATGATCATGGGCCCCCTATGCGCCATCATCTTTGCCCTTTCCCTTCCCATCGTCACCATCTTCGGGACGGGGGATTACTCAGCCTCGTATATGGTCCTTCAACCTCTAACGGTATGGGGGTTCCTCAAATCCCTGAACGCACCCTACAGCAACCTTATGATGGGCATCGGTAAACCGTGGGTGCTCGTCGTAACATCTATCGTCAGTATAAGCTCCATAGTATTGCTCAACCTGATCTTCATTCCAAAGGACATACAGATCCTTGGAATTTCCCTCTTAGGCATGGGGCCCAGAGGTGCTGCGGTGGCCACCATGATCTCTGTTGTCTTGACGAACCTGATCTTCCGCCTGTTCACCTACAGGTACGTTAAGGTATTCTTCAATCCAAGATCGTTGAAGTTCGTCATCGCATCGATCATTACGGGTGGCGTGGTATTCACCCTGGAACATTTCTTCCCTGTGAAGAATCTCTTTGTCCTGATAGCTTACACCGGCCTAGGCTTGCTTTTATACCTGGGCTTGATAATGGTCATGAGGACGACCGACAAAAAGGATAGGGCACTGTTGTTGAACATATTGAATCCCTCGCTAATGGGAAGATACATCAAGGACGAACTAATGAACAGGAACGATGAGCGGCATTGAGAAATGCCGTGCGGATGTGGTCACACGAAGATAGCATGACTTCATTCAACCTTCACGGAAGATAACAACGGGGCTGAGAAACTCGTCTACCTCATGGTACGTGAGTTCGGATCGAATATCTACACCTGCGATTTCAACGAGAGAGATAAAGGGTCTTACCCTGGGATCGAAAAATGCTCATCGTTGATTGGATCAAGCATCCGGGTTCCTTCACTAGGATGCCCTATGCGGTCATGAAGAAGATGACAGAGAGGTTCGATATTGACGCGGATTTCCTTGTCTATTCGGGCAAGTTTCCCATTTTCCGCATCAGAAAGGACCCGTCCCTCTATCTTTACTATTGCTACACTCCAGAAAGAGGGTTCTTTGACCCAAGAGACAAGATTATGGAAAATATAAGAGGAGGGGGTTTCCCGAGGAACCTCATCGTATGATATTTTTTCAAAAGGACGAGAAAGCTCGATCTCGATCTCTTCAAGAATGTAGTGAAACAAAGGCATTTGATTAACAACTCCACACTGATCATGGACCGTTACGAGAAAGCTTACGGGAAGCGCCCGAGAAGGGCTGTCGGGGCTCCGATCGAAACCGAGAATTATCGATGGAGGGAGCCCAAGGACTTCTTCTTCATAGCCGGGGGGCTGCGATGGAACAAGGGGGTAGAATGGCCGATCGAGCCGGTGTCAAGGGCCGGGCATGAACTGAGGATTGTTGGGGACAGCCCCACCCGAAAGGAACTCGAGGAGCTTGCCAGGAAGAAGAATGCCAATGTGGAGTTCCTGGGTAGGGTGGATGAGAAGGAGCTCATCGATCTCTATTCACGAAGCAGGGCTTTCATATTCAACGCAAAGGAGGAGGATTTTGAGATGTTACCGCTCGATGCCATGGCCTCGGGTAAACCGGTATTGTGTGTTAGAGATGGGGGGGCCTCTCGAGTACCTCAATGAGAGGAATTCCATCCTCTTCGATGATATCGAAGGACTGGAGAGGGCACTCATGGGGCACACGAACCAGGACTACATCGAAATGAAAGAAAGATGTATAAAGGATGCCATGAGGTTTGACATACAGGAAGCTACCAGAAGGATAAAGGACAAGATAAGGAGTGTTCTAAAGGAATTCTATGAGTGAGCTCGCCCTGTTCCATTTATCACCTGTTAGATCTTCCTGAGCAATCTCTTCTTGTAGGTTTGGAATTCCTCCTCGGTTATGGCACCTTCCATCCTGAGTTCATTCAGCTCGTGCAGGATCTCGACGGCAGATCTCGCTTCGCTTTTCATCCTTGCTTCCACAACCTCAGGTGTCCAGACCGGACTGTTGAACTGAGGCTCGACCTCAGGTTGAGGATACATCTCCCCCTCTCCAGCTGCCTCCGTTGGAAAAGGTTGTTTGTTCTCCATTATCATCTGGTCAATGACGGAGGAAACGGTTGGGGGGTTGGAAGTATCGGCAACGGCAGGGTAGACCTCGCCCTCCCTGAAGGGCAGATCGGGAACATTTTGCGTTGCCTGATCCTGAGGGATAGGAGTTTGAACCCCGGTTTTCATCTGATCATGATAAGGACGGACATAAACAGAGGTTCCTGAAGTATCTGCGGTCATTGAAACTGCGGGGGGCAATTGACCTGCAGGTTCACGTAAGGCAGCAACAGGTTGAGGGAGCTCTTCAGGCTGTTTCATGAACGGTTCCAGTGCCGGTCTCTGAAGCTGGCCACCACCGACCAATGAGGAGGAATAACCATCCGCAGCCCCCAGGGCCAGGAGTTCATGGCTACCAATCGGTGGACCTTCGGTAGGTGGTTCTTCGGCTTCGGGTCGGGACATTCTTCTGTAGATCAGGAGTCCTATGGCAAGGAGAACTGCAAGGACAGAGACAACAGCAATAATGATCAGGAAGGTCCCGTATGCGGACATAAAAGAGCGTTCCTTATAAACCTCGATAGTGACGCTTGTTTCGATCCCTGCTCCTTTCTTGTCTGTTACATTCAGTACTATTTCGTATTCTCCTTTTTCGAGATAGAATTCCTGCATCATCCCTTTGCCAAGTGGTGAACCTCCTCTTTTAAACCAGTGATATGTCAGCTGGTCACCATAAACGATGTCGACATCCTCGGCATATCCCGATATTACTATCCTTTCGTTCTCTCTGTATCTCATCTTTTCTATTGCTATCGAAATGTTGATAGGGGCATCATTGACCGGAAGTACCTTGAATGCAACTTCGCATTCGACCATGTATTCATTGTCCGATGCCGAGAAGGTGATTACTTCCTCACCATTCCAGTCCCTTAGCGGGCGGATCATAAGGCCTCCCTTTTCAGTGGATGTTAAATGAAAATTCTGTGGGGCCGAATGCTGTACATCCAATATGTCAAAGTCCTCGTCAAGGAACCAGGCCTGAAAATTGTCTATCTGATAGATGGTATCTTCGTAGAATTCTATCCTATCTGGAGGAGCCCCCAGGACTGGTGGATCGTTGGTATTGACGACCCGACTGGAAAAGTTCTTCTCATCGTAACCCCCAACTCCGTCCGAGACGTTGATCACAATGTAGAACGGACCTACGTGGTTGTTGCGCGGGGTTCCCTTCAGGACACCTTCGTATCTCTTAAGGGTTAAAAAAGACACATTGGTCCTCATGCTCCATAGAAGCAGGTCGTCCGAAGGGTCTATATCGATCGCCTCCAATTTCAGCTCGAACGGAGAATCCTCCTCCAATTCGGCTGGGAAATCGGTCAGGATCTGGGGCGGATCGTTGACGTTGACCACACTGAAGGTGAAGTTCAATGTATCGGTCAGACCTCCGAGGTCCGTAACCGTCAATCCCACGAAATAGGATCCGATATCGGAATTCTTAGGGATCCCCGACAGATAACCTGTTGATGGATCCAATGAAAGGAAAGGAGCATCGGTATCCATTGTCCAGGTGTGGATATCATCCGGATCGAGGTCAAAGACCTCCGGTTGAAGATCATAAAGATTGTCCTCATAGCAATTCTTCCGGGGGCTCCCTTTTATGGTCGGGGGGTCGTTCACGTTGTAAACAACGAATTTATCAGGAAATGTCTGCTCGACCTGGTCCCCCCAGAAATCTGTAAGGACCACCTTAACGGAATGGTTCCCCAGGAGAGCGGCCGAAGAGGGCACGATATCGAACTCCCATTTCCCGCTGGAGACATTTATCGCGACATCCTCAACATCGTTCGATGTCCATTCTGCTGAGTTCTGGTGCTTGGTCAGAACGGTGACGTTCAATCTGTCGAGGATCCTTTCTGGATATTCGATGTGGATGGAGAAATGACCTTTGGAGATATTGGAAATGAATCGTGGTCCTTCTAGATCGATTATCTTGGGGGGCTCCTTGGAGATCCAATCGACAGCCCAGGAGTCAAGGCTTACCCTTCTGGCTGTCTTGTTCTCAAGCTCCGCTCGAAGGATGATCGAGGGATGGTCGAGGGGGTCTATACCATCAAGGTATAATATCAATCCTGAAAAATCACTGTATCCTTCTATAGGAGCACTGGTATTCCCATCTAGAATATAGTAGCTTACACTTGAAGGTTCAGTAACTACGTCTGATAGGTATGCCTTGTTCCAAAGCGTTCCAGGAGGTAAAGATATAGGAATGGAGTTTACATATCCATGTGAATCTTGGTTTTTTAGGGTCACAGAAAAACCATCGATGTGCGTATTTATCATCTGGCCAATCTTTTTAGATGTCAAGAAATGATCTGACCACATTCCTGTTGCATTCCATTCAACTCCCCACCCCTTTAGTATTGGAGTGTTGCCTGCTGTGCGCGATAGTTTTGCTTGAAGTACAATGCCATATATATCCAAGGTGTTTAATAATGATATATCGATCTCTGATGCTGTGCTATTATATGTAAAATCAGTTATAACTTCCAAATTTTCGTCAAGTATCTCTATGTCGATCTTTGAACCTGGATCTTCTTGTTTATCTATTTTTAAGGTGGACCACTTCCTGTTTAAAGGCAAATCTATCTTCTTTGAACGAACATAACCGGTTTTACTGTCATTCTCATCATATACTATTAAATCATCCCAAAAAGAAGTTGTATATACATTACTACCATGGGAATCTGTGGTGTCTATCTCAATCCTTCCAATCGATGTTGCTGAAGATATGAAATCAACATCTAACGCAGATCCTTTCAATGTCAAACCTTGATCATATATATAAATATTGGACTTATCAATGGTGCAATCAAATTCGACCTTTACCAGATACCAAGTATTCGGATCTGC
>JAFGJI010000113.1 GCA_016929175.1 Thermoplasmatota archaeon
AAGACGTTTACCGGATGGACCTTGGCTGGGATCCCCCGTCGGAGCCTGGCAACGGCTTTCCGATAGAGTACGAGGTGGTTTTGATCGAAAGGAACGGCTCGCAACAGGTGATCGCGGGTTTTGAAGGGCAGACAGGGACAAACTGTCTTTTCGAGGAGATAGAACCTCCATACGAGAAAAAGCTGTTCATCACCGCGAGGTCCGTTTCGGGTATTTCGCCTCCGAGCGATCCGGTCACGATCGAGGAAAAAGAACCGCCGACCTTCAAGGATGACCTCACAACGGACAGTATAACGGAAGATACCGAGGTTCAGTTCATGGTCCTTGTGGAGGATAACTGGCTCCTGAGCGAGGTGCAGTTGGAATACTGGTATGACAACGGGACCTTCTTCAGGACGGTAATGGAGCCCGATACTCCCTCAGTTTACAGACACACCCTCTTCACAAAGCTGGCATGGGGTCCTGTATATTACCGTTTCCAGGCCATGGATATCTTCGGGAATACGAACATGACCGAGGACCGGCAGGTGGATGTGTTCGACCTTGTGCCTCCGATCATCAATGACATGACAGGGAAAGAGGCCGAGTACGGGGATAACATCACCTTCATTGGAAGCATCGAGGAGAACTCCGCCCTGCAGAGGATAGCTCTGAGCGTCAACTGTTCCTCCTTCGATCTAACGGTTGACATACCGTTTTGGGAAGGTTATGACTGGAAATATGATATCGAACCGCCGCGCGATGTCTGGGCGCTTAACTATATCATCAAAGCGGTGGACATCTTCGGGTTGGAGCGTGAGGTGAAAGGGGAAGTATCCATAGTTGATACGACCCCTCCAAAAATGCTGGAGGACCTGTCCGATGACCAGGTGAGATACAATTCGGACTTCAATATATCAGTTGGCTTCCAGGACCTGTCGGGTATCGGTTCCGCCTCATTGTTCTACAGGACCGGTGGAACGGGATCATGGAATGAGTTCACAGAACATAATACAGGCAATATCTCCTTCACTGTCGCGCTGCCCTGGGATGAGATGGACCCGAGCATGTGGGGGGAGAGGATGTCCGTGACCTATCACTTCGCGGTAATTGATCCCTGGGGCAACACTCTCAGGACAGAGAATGTGACGAGGACCATCCACGACCCGGTACACATAGGGTCGATCGAACTGCTCCATCCTCCTCACGGTTTCACGGGGGATGATCTCTTCTTCATCGTTCACCTCGATAACAAAACGGTGGTAGATGGGATCGACATCGCCATCTGGATCGATGACAGTTACAAGATGAGGGAACCGATGGAGAGCACCGATGAGTTTCCGGACCACTTCTTCTTCCATGTTACGCTGCCGGAAGATTCCCTCGCAACGATATTCTATGAGATCATATTGAAGATGGAAAGGGTTGGTGAAGCGGTCTTCGGACCGTTCAACATAACCTTGTACGACGGGATCTCTCCGACCGTCCCGTCGATCCAGGACAGGACCATAGGACCGGGTGAACAGGTAACGGTGGTCGTAAATGCACATGACAATATCGGTATCGTGAGATACGAATGGGAGGGGGCTCCAGTGGAGGTCAGCGGCAATACCCTGAGCTGGGTCGCGGACAGGGAAGGTGTTTTCTTGATCAGGGTTAGAGCCTACGACGAGGCGGGGAACACCGGCTCCTCCACCTTCACGCTGACCGTCGAGGGGGAGGATGATCTTATGGGACCCTCCCCCCCGGACGAGGATGCAGGGTTCGATCGCTCGAGCGTGATCTGTGTCTCTATATTTCTCATCGTGGTGGTCATGATCGCCGCCCTTTACAATGTCAAGAAGAGAAGAGGACCAAAGAAGCCCGCCTCCCAAGGTCCCAATGTGTCGGAGCCCCCATTGATACCGTACCCAGCAATGGACCTCCAGGATGATCCCGGGGCAGGTACAACCGATAATTCCGATGGGGGCACAAGAATTCTATCTGATGAGGTGGAACGTGAAGAAACTGAAAGCGGTCCATCACGATCGGAGATACCGATGTCCCCAAGGATGGTGGCCCCCCCGCCCGATCTTCAAGATGAATATGGGGGGATCCCCGGGAAGGGATGAATGAGGCTCCACTATATTGATCCTCATCAAAAGTACAGAGCTCGGGCTATCGTCTGTTCTCTCAAGGTATTGATCTCAGAGTACGGATTCCACTGCGTCCTTTATCCTGTCAGCTATTTCCACCTTCCTCCCGGAAGCGTCCACCACGAACCATTTGGTCTTCAACTGATCAGGCAGGTGCCTGCCCCTTGAAAGCTCGATGAAGGTCTTCCTTATCCCTTCCTGGAACTCGCTGTCTTCCTCGAAATATTCCATCTCGTCCCCCCTCTCCTTCATCCTTCTCCGGGCAAGTGGGACCGGGATATCGAGTAGTACGGCGAGGTCCGGCCTGTCGGCATATTTGTTGACCTCTCCAACCCATTCCAGGTCCACCCTCTGCCCCTGATAGGCGATGGAGGAGTACACGTAGCGGTCAGAGATGACTATCTTGCCGGCTTCCAGCGCGGGACGAACCTCTTTCTCGAGATGTTCGATCCTGTCCGCAGCAAAGAGCAGGGCTAGTGCCTCATCGTCCAGGAACGGGTCCTGGAGATGCTCTCTGATGAGCTTCCCAAGGGGTCCCTTGGTTGGTTCAGCCGTGATAACGACATCTTTCCCAAGTCCCTTAAGGTGTTCGAAAAGCAATCTCACATGGGTGCCTTTACCGCACCCATCAATACCTTCGATGACGATGAAAGCTGCCATCGACATTCGATTGGCGAAATAATATAAAAGGATGACCCTTGAGAGCATTCTTTATGGTTGTTGGCCCGTATCACGCAAGCTTCTTCAGAGAGAGCGAGAGGAGGTCCCAGAAATCCCTGACCGATGGGGCCCTCACCCTCTCGTCCGGTGAATGCGGGTTCTCGATCTGCGGGCCCATGGAAGCCATGTCCATTCCGGGGTATTTTTCGCCGATTATACCCGTCTCCAGTCCGGCGTGGATGGCCTTGATCTCCGGATCCCTGCCCCAGAGCTCCCTCGCCGATGCTTTGAGCACGGCAAGGACAGATGAGTCCAGGTTCGGGAGCCATCCCGGATAAGCCTTCCCCCTCCCGGCCTCTCCCCCTGCAAGCACCACGATGGCCTCTATCCGGTCCCGGAGAGCCTCGAGCTGGGAGGAAGATGAGGAGCGGGACGCGAGCTGTATGTAGACATCGTCCTCTGTTCTGATCTTCGCCATGGAGGTCGATGTCTCCACAAGGTCCTTGATATCGGGGCTCATCCTCTGGACCCCGTGGGGAAGCGAAACCACAAGATGCAGCATCCTCCTTGAATCCTCTTCTGTCATTGCCTTCGATGGAAGCTCGATATCCTTGATCTTGAGATCCATGCCCGGCTCCAGGGTCCTGTATTCGAACCTCACCTCCTCGAAGGCCTTCATTATGATGTCCTTGAAGGGGGATGGGTCAGATCTTGTAACGACGACCGCTTCGGCCTCCCTCGGGATAGCATTATGTTTGTCCCCCCCGGAAAAGTTGGAAATGGATAGGTCGTGAGCCCTAGCAGCCTTCCACAGCATCCTTGCGAGAAGCTTGACGGCATTGGCTTTTCCCAGATGAATATCCACACCCGAGTGCCCCCCTTTCATACCAGAGAAGTTTATGTGGAAGGCATTACCCAAAGGCTCCTCCCAGAGAACGGGCATGTTGATCTCGGATTCTCCACCTCCGGCGCAGCCAACATAAAGCGCTCTCTCTTCTTCTGTATCAAGGTTGATCATCAGTCTGCCCTCGAGCATATCCTCCCCGAGAGAGAAGGCTCCCGTCAGACCGGTCTCCTCGTCAACCGTGAAGAGTGCTTCGATCGGGCCGTGGACCAGATCTTTGTCCTCGAGGACGGCAAGGGCTGCGCAGACGCCGATCCCGTTGTCGGCCCCCAGTGTCGTGCCGGTAGCATAAAGGTATTCTCCCTCCATCCTGAGCTTGATGGCATCGGTGGAGAAATCGAAGGGCACCTCCTTGTTCTTCTCGCAGACCATGTCAACGTGGCCCTGAAGCACAACTATCGGAGCGTTCTCGTGTCCGGGAGAGGCAGGCTTCCTGACCACAATATTACCCATGTCGTCCTTTTTGTATTTCAGGCCGAGCCTATCGGCCACGGATACAACGTATGCGATCGCTCTTTCCTCGTGCCTGGAGCATCGGGGTATCTTCCTAAGTTCATCGAAATGCTTCCACAGAAGCCTTGGTTCCAAACCTTCCATTACAGGGTCCATGATGTCACCATCCATCAAATCGGGTTGCGTCGGTGTACCTTCTAATCCTATTTTAACGGTTTTGTTATACCGCGATATCTCAACGGGAGCAGCAGGGAAGGGGTCAGAGCATGTCCTTCAACTTCTTGTAGGAGATCACCGAGATGAAGGTCCACAGCAAGAACGGTATGAAAGGCCGGTCCTTCGGTTCAAGTTCGAATGCACGTACAGCGTCCATGAAACCTTCAACGGCCTCCAGTTCGGAACCCGGTTCGCCGGGTGTTTCAAGGGCAAGTTCGATGAGACCATCCTCTACCTTGACCAGGGCCCTTTCGGAATTCGCCCATGAGGTGAGTTTCGTTGCCTCGAGGTACTGGGTCGCCTGCGTTATCTCGGAAAGGATGCTGAGGCCGTTCATCAAGACCTCGAGGGGCCGCTTCTCGCTCAGTGAATGGATCTCCTCGAAGGTGTTCATTACCGGAAATATGGCTGATATCGACCTGGCAAGTATATTGCGTTTCACGATCTCCGGGTCGGATTCCAGGGTCAGGACGGCCCCGTGCAGCTCGGTGCAGTTCCTGAGATGTACCCCCGCCATTTCCTCCAGTTCATGGTGGTCCCTGTTAAGGATCATGAACCTTCTCGTTTCCCTGATCATCGGGAGGACATTGCCGGAAGAGGGTTGTAAAAGGAACTTTGCCATTGCCTCGTCGATCCCTTTCATGGAAGCTTGGGCCATAGATAGACCTCTGAAATTAGATGGGGGGGTCAATGGACCCCCCGTATACCGATCACTCCGCGTCCTTCGCTTCCACTACCGCCTGGTCATCACCGAACCGTTTTTCCACGACGTTTCGGATCAATTTGGTCACATCCACTCCGGTGAGCGATTCGACCAGGGCGGGCATCTGCGCAGCAATGTCCACGGTCTTGTTCACGAAGCCGTTCGGGCCTTGATCCCCCATAACGATGACCTTGTCCACACCCTCAAGCGAGGAAGCCGCAGCGCGAACGATCGCAGGCAGCTGGTCCACAACGAGCTGGGTTATGGCTGCATCACCATATTTCCTCCAGGCAAGGGCCTTCTTCTCCATGGCTTCTGCTTCGGCAAGTCCCTTGGCCTTAATGGCTGAAGCCTCGGCCTCTCCCTTGAGCCTGATGATATCCGCCTCTGCCGTACCCTCCTTTCGGATCTTCTCGGCCTGGCCCTGGGCCAGCATCTCGAGCTTCTCGCGCTCACCGTCGGCAGTCAGTTTCAGCTGTGTCTGGGTGGCTTCGGCCTGGCGTATCGTCCTGCTCTTCTCTGCTTCGGCTATGCGTTCGATCTTCCCTTTCTCCCCGTCCGCCTCGGCTATCTTGGCATTTGCCGCAGCTTTCGCGGGAACCACCTGAATAGCTTCCTGTTCCTTCTCCTTCCTTTCTATCTCCTTTTCCTGGAGCTCGATCTGCTTTTTCTTCTCCTCGATATCGATCTGGACCTGTTCCTTGATAAGCTCCTGGCGCCTCTTCCTGTCCTGCAGGTCGAATGAGATCGACCGGTTAGCGCGGGAGATCTCCACCTCGGCCTCGGCGTTCTGCTTCGTGATATCCCTCTCCTTGTGGAAGAGGGCCACCTGGGCTTCCGCCTCCGAATTCGCTCTCTCTGCCTCCCTGGCGGACTCGGCCTCCTTTATGGTCGCTTCCTTGTTGGCAATGGCCTCTCCGATCCTCGCGTCTCTCTTGACCTCGGCGGTCCTCCTTCTTCCCAGAGCATCAAGGTATCCGTATTCGTCCTCTATCTCCTTGATGACGAAGGATCGGATCTCTATTCCCATGTTCCTGAGATCCTTGGCCGCCTGGGACTGTACCTGGGCAGCCACCGCGTCCCTGTCGGAGTTGATGGACTCGATCGTCATCGTGGCGCAGATGCCCCTCACGTGTCCTTCAAGCGTCTTCTGGGCGATCTCGTTGATCTGCTCATCCCTCTTGTGGAGAAGCTGCTCGGCAGCCGTATAGAGGGAGGCCTCGTCCGATGCGATCTTCACCTGGGTGACGGCCTTGATGTTTATCTTGGCCCCCGAAGTCTTGACATCGGTGACGATATCCCTGACTAGGATCTCGAGCGTCCTGACATCAAGAGGCAGGAACTCGAAACCTTGGACGACGGGAAGTATGAACTTCCCTCCTCCGGATACCACAGTGTATCCTCTTGCACCTTTTTTTGCTCCTTTACCATATACCACCATGGCGCTGTCCGGAGGCACTTTCTTGTATCTGCCAGCGTATATCAGTATGATTATTATGGCCAGAGCGATCAGGCCCCCGACAAGCAAACCAACGATCCAATAGACGTCCATTATTTCACCTCTTAGTTTTTTTGGAAACCTTCTGTTCCTTCTTCCCCATCTTTTTCTTCCATTCGGAATACAGCATGACCTTTACGGCATCACCGGATACTCCGGTGATCATGACCTGGGCGTTCGTGGGCAGCGATCTTTGGGAAACTGCCGGAACCAATGTCCTGCCCCGCTGCTCGGTGAACAGGACGATCTGGCCTTCATTTCCTGGAGTTATCGGCACCGATACGGATGCTCTTCTCCCGATCAACTTGTTGAACCTGACGGTGGAGTCGGACTGGAAGTACTTGAATGCATAGCTGATTATGAGAAAAAGTATCGATGCGATCAATATGGCTCCGATGCCTGCGATGAAAGGGGTCGCGATGGCATTGACGCCATAATAAGTAAGGATCGCACCTATTCCCCCAAAACCGGTGAAGAACGCAAGCAATATCGGGAGTGACAAGAATCCTGGCCCACCCTCTAGTCCGATGTCAATATCTATACCGGCATCGACGTCCACATCGGGGCCGTCGAAACCAAAATCCAGTCCGCCGAAGATCATCATGATGATCAGGATAACCAGGCTTGCAAGGGCTATCGCCGCGTAAAGATAGAACACCCAGTCGATCATATTCTACCACCTCTTTTTTTGTATTCCAGCCACTCACGGCATCTTGCCATGTTGATGCTGTAGGTCTGTTCGGAAGGGTCCAGATCGAGGGCTTTCTGGAAGTAGTTCATTGCACTCTCGTATTTTCCGCTTTCCATGAGAGCAAGGGCATACTCGTTGAATGCGAAGGCCCTCTTCCTGTCATTCGGGTTGACGTTACGGTGTCGGACAGAGGACCTTGCATCGATCGTGCTGGGTGGGGCGTATATTGGCTGGGAGGAGACCTCAGCACCCGTTCCTTTTACAGACTGGGATGTGGGGCTTGACCCGGGACGGGGCGATCGTCCCGCATCGTGAACATTTTGAGACCTGGTCCTTCGGAAGCTGCGCTCTTTTGGTACCTGCTCCTTCTGGCTGTAATAGGTCAGCTGGGGTTTGATCCTGTCCTGTGAGTAGAGGTAATCACGGCTCTGTGTCCTTGCGGGTCCTCCCCACTTCTTCTCGAAGGATTCATCCCTGCCCCAGGTCTGTTCCCAATCATGGTCTCTCTGTATGGACATCGTTTCCGGTGATGACGCGGGTCCGACTTCAGGCCAATCTTTCCTATCCATCACATCTTCGATGTTGTTGATACCTATGTTCCTGAAGCCTACGGCCGATTCTGTTCTGAACATCACACCCTGGAGCCTTACGTCTATCATGCGGTTCGGGTTGAAGTTCAGATCCCTGTTGTGGTCGAAGTTCCTATCCCTTCTCTGAAGTATCCTGGGCTTCCTGAACTTCACCTGACACTTCGATGTGTCGTATAACCTTTGGGTGTTATTTTTCTTGTCAGTCCTCTTCCCATCGTTCAAGGGCACCTCCCTCCTCGGAGATACCTGGTCCCCCTTGTACAATAACCTGGATTTGAATATAAATAACTATGGGCCAGACGGCACATAGCTTGGGATATCCCGGGGTCTAGAGGTCTGCTCATTGAGCAGATCTTTTTCCATCTTTCATTCCCTTTTCCCCGATATGAAGAAGCCCGATCTCGGAGATAGATAGTACATCTTCATGGTATACGGTTTCAACTTCTTTGAAAAGGCGGCTTCGAGATCGTTCCTGGTATAGAGGCTGTGGTTGTCCACCAGGAGAAGGATGGATTTATCCCACATCCTGAGGTTCGCAAGTTCCTTTAACACCTCTTTTTCAAGCTCCTTCAGGCCGTCGGTCTTCGAGAACCGTCCTGTCTGTGTGTTCTTCCTCTTCGCATACTGAACGTCCAGATTTAGCAGGACGGAGATGCCGGCTCCGGAAGAGAACCTCCATGAGGCAGCTGATGTCGGTCTCTTCTTTCCGAACCTAGCAGTGACCGCGAACTGCATGGAACGAAGGTCGATGAAGGATATGTCCGCCTTCTGCCTCTCATCCTTTTCGAAGCCTATGCCCAGATGGAGGGGAGTGGTCGATATGGTATCCGTTCTGGACCTTTTCTGCCTCCATCTACCGTCCTTTCCTATGGTGAACCTCCCGGTCTCCACCTCCTCGAGGTGGGAGAGGTCCCCGAGCTTCGAGTGAAGGTCGGATACAATGTCCCATTTGCTGAGGTATCTGAAGGGAGCTTCCTGGTACTCGACCTTGATGTCGTGAAAGACATGATCGAAGCTCTCGAGAAAGGTCGATGACCATGATCTCCGCATATGCCGCCAATGCCCGGTAATTTACTTAATTGTTTTTCTACAGGTGATAGGATCGGTCCACCTTATCCATCCGATATCATTGCGAAATAGGTCCACGACAATAAGCTATCAAAAAGCAAAGTTGACCAGATGGAATCCTTGCCTCGGGTTCAAGGGTTATGAGCTATGGACCGGTCGGGACCTTTGGATTGTCCAGTGGACTTCGAATTTTCAAATCCAAAGGTCCAGCTAAAGGGATATAATCAACCTATCAGTCCATTTAGCGTGTATAAGCAATGTGTAGCAATGAAATCCAAGAACATTTTCAAATTGACGAAAGGATTTCATTGCGGAATAGGTCCACGACAATAAGCTATCAAAAAGCAAAGTGGACCGGTCGGGATTTGAACCCGAGGCCTCCCGCATGCCAAGCGGGCGATCTACCGAGCTGATCTACCGGCCCATGTTGAGCGAAAGGGAGTAACAGGATGCATTATTAAAGGTTTGTGGATTGGCCAGATATCTCCTGAATAGTACATTTCCTGAAATTATCCAGTCTCCTGTTGTATCTGTTTGTCCCGAGAAGGAATGAAATGATGACCATCACGATGAACACGAACAGGACCATCAATCCGTAAGGGAATATCAACAGCGAACCCCATCCGGAAAGACCGGCGAGGAAGTTCCATATGAAATGGACCACCATTCCAAACAAATAGCCCGCAGCCAGGCCCGGAGCTGTCATCAACGCAACAATGACATAATTGGTCTTGTTGTATCGTTTCGCCATACCTTTAACGAAACCTATCATGAAACCGATCGAGGCAGGTCCGATCATATGAATGATGATGTTGAAGAAGGACCTGAAGACTATGAGCAGTATGACAAATACACCATCGCCTTCCATTATTGAACTGGAGGCATACAGAACATTTTCCAGCAGGGCAAAGCCAGCTCCGAAACAGGAACCGTAGATGATACCATCCGTTTCATCCTTCACCTGCGACAGGATGATGGCGAAACCCAATGCCTTGAAGAACTCCTCCACCACGGGTGCCGATGCCAGGGAAGTATCAATTCCCAGAGGTTCCATCCATGTGGAATTGAAGGTGTTGAGAAAAAGGGAAGGGAATGTCGAGAGCATCCCGTAGGTCAGGCCAATTATGATGAATGCCCTTGGCTCCGGTTCGTAGGGATCGAAGGCGTACGTGAACATGACCCATCCAACAGCCGGTACGGTAATTGACAACAGAAGAAGAGGGATAGAAATTGGAAAGCATAAACAGCATAGATCGGGAATGAGGAGCAAAATCCCCAGGAGCACTGCTGAGATGAAGAACAGACCCACCATTATTCCAAGTGTCGTGAACCTCTGCACCAGGAAGAGGTTCCTGTACCTTGTAGAATATGCTGCGGGATGGACCCCCTTTTCCTTGAAAGGTGCAAGAAGAATGTTCCTGCTTGATCCGGCAGTTCTGAACAACCACGCATTGAAGAGGTACCCAAGAACAAGAAATACCGGTACTATAAATATGAATACAAGAGACCCAAGGAGGGCGAAACCCTCACCGATAAGGAGAAGGAATATCAGTGTCCCTCCAAGCAGGACAGAAAGGAAGAACACTATGACCAGAAGTATACCGGCAGCGGACAGGTCCTTCAGGATCCCTTTTATGAAACCCTCATTCCCGCTTTTCATTCAACTACCTTTCTCCCAATTTCTCGAGGATCAAAGCCACCTCTTCCTCGGGAGAGAGAGAGGTCGAATCGATCACCAGATCATAGTATGATGGGTCGTTTGGATCGATCCCGTAATAGTTGAGGTAACGCTTGGTTTCGCTCGCTTCCCTCTCTTCCATCAATTTCACGACATCTTCGATCTCGCCTCCATCCCTTTCCCGCATCCTTTCGGACCTGATCGAGCTCTCTGCGTTTATGAAGATCCGAAACGAAGGTATGCCGAGCTTCTTGCATAAAGGACCGATCATCCTGCCTTCGATAAGGACATCTCCAAGTTTTGCCCTTTTGAGCATCCTCTCATCAAGTGAAGAATCATATGACCGGTCACCCTCACATAATGTCCCAAACTCTTCAAGCGTCAGGCCGAGTTCGATCGCCAAATCCCGAAAGATCCTTCCAGCATAGATATATTCCACTTTGAGGATGTCTTCAAGGATAC
>JAFGJI010000114.1 GCA_016929175.1 Thermoplasmatota archaeon
CTGGCAGGTCTGGGGGGGGCTCTTTTGATATCAGCCCTTGAGGGTTCCCCGCTCCTTGGAGGGGTTCTTTGCGGTTCAAGCCTCCCACCTCTGATGTTTTCGGAAGCGGGGCTCCTTGGAGGTCTTTTATAGGGTGATGTTCCGTATATGGCCTCGATATCCCCTTCGTCCGTGTCCTCTGTCTTGGGTTTGGAGATCCAGGATACCAGTAGATAGACAAGGACTATCCCGATGAGGACAAGCAGCACTATTATAGCCACTTCAAGGACGTTCAGACCCCCGTCATTTCCCTTAACGTACTTGACCTCTCCAAGATCCTCCTGGAAGACGATATTTCCGGAAATGGACCTTACCGTAACGACCACATTCCCCTCATCCCCTTCCTCCAAAGATAGCGGTATGACCATTGAATCGCCTGCTCGAAGGTCCCTTGTGAGCTTGTAATGGGACCTGCTTCCATGCTTCATCTCGAATTCGAGGATCTGCACCGGATCCGAACCTGTGTAGTTCAGATCGATAACGTACCTGTTCCTGTCCCCTGTGACCTGTCTCATTGATGTCTTGAACCTTTCGGAAAGCGAGATGACATTCACCACGAAGCTGCCGATGGCCACTGTCGTTCCCTGGTGCGATCCGGTTATCGAGATCGTGTGGAAGCCTGGTGATGGGTCGCCTTCTACCGAGATCGTCACGTTCCTGTCGCTGCCCGGTGAGATCGGTGTGTTGACGTTCACCGCCAGACCAGTTACGGTTGATGCTGTAAGGTCCACATGATCATAATTCTGGCCGCCGACAAGCGAAACACTTGCGGAGAACGTGTTCACACCTTCACGATAGATATTGCCGGCCTGAGGTGTGATCACCAGCTGGGCGATCCCGGACACCGAGACCTCGACGGTGAGATCGAACCTTGCCGTATGCCTCCCTCCGCTGACGGTAAAGTTCACATATGAGGTCCTCTCCGATCCGAGGTCATCGGCCTCTATCAAAACCCTCAACATCTCCGTCTCCTGGAACTTCAACTCGATGTTATCGTCAAATGACAGGGTCAGGTCCGGAGAGCTGCCCGCGGTTATCGAGACAGCACCGGTGAACATCCCCTCCGGGGATATCTCGAGATATATCTCCTTATCTCCTCCGTCCATGACCTTGATGGTGGCGGCATCGGATCCGACCCCCAATCCATCCTCCTCGAACCTCAGGAGCTCGATCCAACCCTGAAGGGAAGCCACCAGGATCTCGTTCCCGGGTGACTCGCTGCATACATCGCCCACCTCGACCCCGGATATCTCCAATCTCGGGTCCTGGACGTCCTTCGCCCAGGCAGAGTCGGCCACTATCATCCCGTCTATCTCTATAACCTGGGTGACCTTGTTGTAATAACCGGTGACCACCGCCTCGTCCCCGGTATGCAGGGGATTGAAATCCCCGATGGCCAGCCCCTCGAGCCCTGAGCTCTGCCCGGAAATGGTATCAGCCTGGAAGATATCTTCCATCCTGAACTCCCCCTCCTCCCAGTACATCAAGCGGCACCATCCGGAAAGCTCCGTGATTATGACTTCGTTCCCGTCGTGCTCCGACCAGAACTCACCGATCCTGACGTTCGATATCAATTCGGTGCTGTGGGTGTAGATGATATCCTCGACCCAACCCGATCCTGACCAGTGGATCTCGACCAGATGGGATTCGACCCCCCCTTGCTCGTTCCAACCTGCGATGCAGGCCCAGATCTCCTCTCCCGGAACGGTCGGGTCCGCGTCGGCAACCTCTATGGCCTTGACGGCTTCCGTGGTGGTTATGGACCTCTCTATCCACTGGGCGCCTTCACGGTACAGATAATGGAGGGCAAAGTCCTCCTCGTGTTGAAAGCTTCCCATGAGTATTTCCATACCCGGGGCGGGATCGATATCCCCCAGCTCAAGGTCGAACGTCCTGAACGGGCCTCGGTGTATCACTTCGGTCACCCAGTCCGATCCGTCGTGATGGATCATGTATATTTCCTTCAGCGTGGTTCCGGCGTCTCCCGCAGTAATGATCTCCTGCCCCTCCCACCGGGGATCGATGTCGGCAACGATGAGATCGAAAAGGGTCTTGTTGGACCCCTGGGGGCCCTCGACCTGCCAGATGAAAACGGGATCGAATCCGCCGTCCCCCCTCGGCTCGAGGATTATAACGTTACCCTCGAAATCGGCGAATACGACCTCTATATCACCATCATGGTCGGGATCCCCGGAGGCCATACCCCCGGGAAGAGACCTGGATGATCTGTAGATCTCCTCCCCTACGTATACTCCGGCGATCTCACCTCTGGTGGCAGCGGAAGACCCGTCACTGGACACCAGCGATACAGATGACATGATCATGAAGGACGTGAACAGCAGTACGATCCATACCGGAGGCTTTGACATATAAGGCCACCTCATTTTTGGGCATTCATGATAAGCGGTCCTTTATAATAAGTTCTGTTCATTCCGGGAATGTTACTCTTGGCAACCTCATGGAACAATGCCACGGTGGATATCTCGATGGGACAGCACCGGTAACAATGTATAGGATATCTGACACATAGTGTACCGTAAAATTAAAAAGACGTTCGAATTCATGGTTGGAGCACTGCAGGAGGGTAATGAAGACGACAAGGGATGGTGAGAACACCTTCGCAATTGCGTTGATGGCCGCCGGGCTAGTCATCCTCATGGCAGGATGCGGGATCGCCATCTACACGAACGGTAATGAGGATAACCTCGAAGACCGTGATACCGAAGCTGAAAAGCTCCTTGAGACGGTATCGAACGGCTTCGTATCGGGATCGGGTGCGCTGTCACTGTCAAGGCTCGGTTCGGGATACGACCGGATAGATGTGGGGAGCGGAAGGTCTGCAATGATACAGGTGGAGACGATGGACGGCAGCGGTCTGACCCTTTACCTACCGGACAAAAGTACCTTCGAGAGGAAGGATGATGGAAAGGGTTCCTCTGCATCAAGGATCCTTCCGGTATCACTGGACGATGGAACGGCCGTCCCCGGAAGGCTGGAGGTGGTCCTTGTTGGATAGAAGGGTGAATGACGTAGATGTACTGAGCGAGGCTTCCGATCTGGCAGGCGCACCTACGATACCCAGGAACGTCGCTATCGCAGTGTTCGCCATCCTCTCCCTGTCGGGATTTCTCGTGGGAGCATTTCTTCCGGAGCTTATAGCGAACGGAAGCTCCGATGAAGGTACGACCGGGGAGACAAAGGATATCCTGGACGTTATCATCGCAAGCACCATATCCAGTGTCGATATTAACGGGACGGATTACACGAACATCCCCGTACCCACGGCATTTCAGGTCTTTTTCCAGGGAAGCGCCCCTTCGGAAAATACTTCATCAATGGATGAGCCACTGCAGAATATGCTCGAGTGGCTTCTCGGAGAGAGAGAGGGGTACACATTTAGGGTCTCTCCGGGTCCCGGCATGTCTGGATCGGCCTACATCACGGGGAACGAAGGTAACGGACCACCCGACCGGTATTCGGTCAGGGAGGTCCCCGTGGGCCTCGATGAGGATGAAGGCAGCGTGATCTTCGAGCTCAGGGTCTGGGGGGTGACTGGACAATGAACACTAGAACATTCTCGATCATACTGATAGCTGCAGCACTGCTTGTCCCGGGGGTGGGTGCTCTCATTTCATATCAGCTAATGAATGACACTGCCTCGGAGGAAGCGCCCTCCATGGACACAGGTCTCCTTACTCAGAAGTTCCACACTCTCTCCCATGCAAGGCTCTCTTCGATGGAAGAGAGCACGCTCGAGGAGATAGAGAGGGAGCTGTCAAGGGACATTGGCCTGTGGGTGTCCTCCTCAAGGATATCCCTGGACGATCACAGGGTCACGGTCCTCTCCAGCAATGTCCATGCACAGCAGGTGTACCTCCAGGTGAAGGTCCCGGTGCCACCCGCCTCGCTCGAGGGGGATCTCGGCGTCCTGATAACGAACTCGCTTTTGTATGGGGGGTCCGGCACCCTACCCCTGCTTCCGGGTATCAGGGCCGATGTGGAAGTTACCGTGCTGATAGAGCCCCTTTCAGGGACCTCTTCCTTCGAAGAGACCATCACGTTCTCCACAGAGGTGGTCGACCCGGAGAGGGGGCTTCTGAAGCTTATCGAACTGCTTGAAGCGGACATGAACGGGTATGGTTCGGGAATGGCAAGGGACATGGAGTACATGCTTACCACGCTTGCCAGATACAGGTCCACAACGGGCTTCGGCGACCAGAGCTACCAATCCGACCTAAACGTTCTGAACGAGGGGGACGTGGAACTCGCCTTCAACATCGCCCTTGCACTGAGAATGACCCGCTGGACAGGTCAGGTGCCTCAGGGTCTTGTCGATTCCATCGATGCGTTCTTCAAGGACCAGCACCCGGATGCCAAGATGAACCCTACCGGGTTCCGTTTCTGGGGAGAGGCGGAGATAAACAACTTCAACTCCTTCTATCTTCGAAACACGGGAACCGGGACAAGAAGGCCGATCGGGGAGATCATCGAGAGCGCCGTCGAAGCGGGTCATGCTGACAGTGCCGATATCCTGGGCCGATATCTCGCAATGGACAGGCATTACAGGGTCGACATGAACGCTCTTGATATGACCTCGGCCCTGGAGGAGAAACAGCTGATCGATCCCAGGGAGCTTTCTGACATCATGGACCCGGCATCTCTTGTCCATCATCCCTCTTATCCCTCCACGGAGGGGATCCTGGTAATTCCAAGGGATGACTATCTTTCCTCCCGGGAAACCGAAGCCCCCGCATTGAGGCCGATGCTGCAACCTGTTAAGGATTACATGGTAACAGGGCGGGACTTCACAAGCTCCGGTTTCGAGAGGGTCGAGGCCTGGTTCACGAACGCGGACAATTCGAAGACGATCTCGGACCTTGAAAAAACCGCATCAAGGGGCCAGTTGACAAGATGCGGCTCCATACCCCCTCCGCCCAAACCTGCGGACCATGATTTCAGACTGGAATGGAACTTCGAGCTGAGCGGGATGTTCGATGTGGAGGCTTCCTACGAGGGATACGGCGGCAATGCACCCGTGGACAGCGACAGTATCGTCCGGACGGTCCGTTTCAGCTTCCCTCTCAGGGTCCATACCTGGTTCCCCGGAAGGCCCGTGAACGATATGGCATACGATTTCATCAACATCAATACGGGTAAGCTTTACTGGGACGACATGGTCACCGGGTGGATGATAACCAGGGAGGCCAATGCGACCGAGTTCTACGAGGATCAGGTCCACCCAAGGTTGAAGGAGGGTCTCTCCATAATGACCCGTCTCCTGAGAACGATGGAATGGTACCAGCAGGTCCCGGTCTCCGATGATGCTTATGTCCGGAGGATCGCCCATTCACTCTCCATGTCCTCCGAGCAGCAGCTCACCAATTGGGCCGAGACAGGGATCTACAAGCATGCCATCGATACTTTCTGGGACTACTACATCGAGGGACCGGGGATAAGACCCGAGGAGCTACGGAAGGTATGGGTCCAGGGGCATCATCTTTCCTTCCAGTATTCGGAGATCAAGGATGTTCTCCACATCACTTCCTCGCTCCCGGCAGGGACCGTCAAGCTCTCCATCTATGGAATGAAGATCGGAGCCTACCGCATCGATGCACAGGCCATCACCTCAGGTGGACTTGTCTTCGACATAGGGCCTTACACCGATGAATATTCCATAAGAGGCGACATCGGGAGCCAGTACATCAACGAAGGCGTGAACGATCCCAGCATTCCCGGCAGTAGCGTGTCCTCGCTGTTCGTGGAAGGTGGCTGGGAGATCTCCTCACCCCCCATCGATCTCAGGGCCTGGGAACTCCCCTCTCCATATGTCCAGACAGGTGATGATGACGGAAAGTACAACCTCACAATATCCTTCATTCTTGCCGGGGCAAAGACCATCGACCCCTTGGAAGCCTTTGATAGGGCCAGGGAGAGGATCGAGATACCACAAAGCTTCGGAGAATCGGAGGTCTCCATACTGCTTGGGAGACTGGCATCGCTGTCCCGGGATCGGGATATATGGTTCGGGATGAGGGCGACATCGACCGGAGGAGGAGTATCGGCCCCGTTCACGAGGACGTTCCTCCTTCACCCGGGAGATATACTGGAAGTGAACGAGGAGGAGGTGGAAGCGACGCCTGGTCTCTTGACCTCCGGAAGGTTGAACCGCCTCGTCAGGGACCTTGTATGGGGTGTATCGGTGGACCCTGTGATTGAGGGCTTCGGGGATATCGAGACGATATACCTCGAGGAGGTCCCATCCTGGACGTCATCTTCATCACTTGTCGGGGCCAATGATGCGATATTCTCGGTATACACCCCGACCACGGCCCATAACGACGGGAGCTATAGCTCCATCCAGATATTGAATGTTCTATCCGACAGCGAACCCGATCCGGACCTTTACCACCCCGCCGGGTCCGAGTGGGAGCTGTCCACGTACAGCGGATGGTCCATCCTATGGTGACCTGACCATGGATATGACCCTATCGACCCTTTCCACAGCTCCACCGATGTAATTTTCCGGATCCAATGCTTCCTCGAGTTCTCCGGGGCTCAGGATCGATCTGACCATGTTATCTTCCATCAGTGCCACCCTGTACGGGGTCCCCTGATAATGCTTCATCGCGGCCTTTCTTGTGGATTCGTGTGCCTCTTGCCTGCCCATTCCTTTCCGGACGAGCCTCATTATCACGGATTCCGCCATTATGACCTCCCCGGCTCTCTTGAGGTTCTCGGTCATCCGCTCCTCGTTCACAACGAGACCCTCAAGGACCCATGTGAGTTTGACGATCACCTCGTCCGAAAGCACCATCATGTGGGGGATGATGAACCTCTCCGACGAGGAATTGGACAGGTCCCTCTCATTCCATTGCACCCCGTTCTCGTATGCTGGAACGAGGAAACCCCTTAGCGTCCTTGCAAGACCCGTTATGTTCTCGCATACTATGGGGTTCCTTTTGTGGGACATGGTCGATGATCCCACCTGTTTTTCGGCATCGAAGGGTTCTGACAGCTCTCCGATCTCGGGTCTCTGCAGGGTCCTTATCTCGGTTGCCACCTTCTCAACAGATACCGACAGGTTCGCGAGGTGGCCGAGAAGCTCGTTCAAGCGGTCCCTCTGGACGATCTGTGTGGATGCTTCCTCGACCCCGAGACCGAGCTCTTCCATGACCATGCTCTCGATCTCGAA
>JAFGJI010000115.1 GCA_016929175.1 Thermoplasmatota archaeon
CAGTCGTCCCGGTTGTGTCCCCATCCACATGCCTTAACAGGACGTTGACACCGCTAAGGTCCTTCCTGAAGACGCTGTACCAGGTAATATCAACACTACCGTTGTAGACTGGTGGATCCCAGCTTACCTCGAGTCCAAGGCTCCCGATACCAACCCTGACGTTAGCGGGCGGATCAGGATAGGACAGCGGTACTCCGGAGACCTCGCGGCTCGGTTCAGAGGTGCCGACATCGGTCTCCGTTCGAATTGAATAAAAGTACAATGTTCTTCTATTCACGGACTCATCCGTAAAACACCTTGCTTCTGGTCTGACATTGGCAATCTCCGACGGCCCGGTTTCCTTCGTCCTCCGGATTATCACGTATTCATGCGCTGCCACAGGTCCCGGATTGGGGGGTCTTTCCCATAGTATCCGTATTGAACCGGGTCCGGGTTCAAGTTCGATCTCGGAGGGTGGGAGTGGTACCGGAATGATCGATGCAAAGACCACATCTCCCCCCTCGGATTCCCCGATGTCGTTGACAGCTGTGACAAAGTAATAGTGTTTGATACCGGCTTCTATTCCAGAATGCAGGAACTGCATTGTGGCCCCATCCAGCTCGACCAGCAGGCGTGCTTGGAGTTCTGCGGTACCGTGGTACAATCTGAAGGAAATGTTATCGTTGCCTCCATTGTCCATAGGCGCGGACCAGCTGATGTTGATATATCCGATACCCGGGGTGGCCAGAGGATTGCAGGGGTTTGAGGGTATGCTCATAGGGACGACCATTACCACCGGTGCCGATTCCGATCCTCCTATCTCATTGAAGGCTGATATTGTGTAGAAATATTCATCGCCCTTTTGCACAAATTGGTCCTCGAAAAGTACCGTTTCAGGATCCAGGGACCGGACCGGGTCGAGGAGGTTCCGGGATATACCTTTATAAAGAACATATTTCGTGATATCGAGCCCGCCGAAATCCTCGGGCTCTTCCCATCGAAGGACCACCCTATCACCGAGTGCTCTCGCCGTGAAGTTCGCAGGAGGAGAGGGTAAGCTCTTTGACCTTACAACAACCCCCTTGCTCATCAGCGATCCTCCATTGCGGTTCCAGGATGTTGCATTGTAGGTATAATCCACTCCTGGACCGATCTGTGTGTCAAGGAACGAATTTTCCGAAGGTTCCAGTTCGGCAATGCTTTTCCCGTTCCTGTACAATTCATATCCCGTAATGTCCACACCACCTGTGAAAGAGGGAGGTTCGAATGTCACCAGAATGTATCCTATACTGACCTCGGTTCTGAGATGGACAGGCGGATCTGGAATGGTGGAGGAGATATTCCAAGCTACATTACTGATGTCGCCTTCACCGATCTTGTTCACCGCAGCGACACTGTAATAGTATTCAATTCCGAATCCGACATTTGCATCTTGGAATTCCTCCCCGGGTCCAGTCAATTCATATCTGGTCAGGTTGATAGGATCAGGCCCGCGGTAGATCTGGTAATTGGTTATTGGCTCATTTCCATCATCAATGGGTGGGTCCCAAAATAATGTGATGTTCCCATCTCCCTCCACCGCTGTCAGGTTCAGGGTTTGACCTGGTGTGGTCGATATGGTGAATATGGAAAGGAATATCCCGCCTTCCGAGGCGTTCTTGAGGGTGAAAGAGCCGTTTGTAATTGGGAAATTTCCAGATGAGGTGGTACCCAGAAGGGAGATGATGTTCATGTCCTCGAGGAGGATATTGAGGGATCCCTCCGTTCCGTTCATACCCAGATAGCTTGAATATTTGAGAGAGGAGCCGTTCGGGCTCAATTTGAAGAAGAATGCATCATCCTCTCCGCCAAGGGAACTGTCATAACAAAGTTGTGTAGTTGGATGATCATCCGATTGTGTTTTACCCATGATATAGATGTTCCCGACCCTATCCAGGCAGATCGAGGGGTCTGTCTCGTTCTGGGAACCTCCAACAACGGTTGTCCAGAGAAGTCTGGTGCCGTTGCCATTAAGTTTTGAGATGAATATATCATTATACCCGAAGAAGTCCTCCCCGAAAGTTCCTTTTGTCAACGGGAACGAAGGCTTCGAATCGTACGGGTCCCATCTCACTAACCCTGTAAAAACTATGTCAGAGTTCTCATCAAGTGCTAGGTCTTGAACGGAACACGGTCCAACGATGCTAGAGAATACGGTTCCCATACCGAAGGGGTCATATCTGATAATGAATCCATTGGATAACGAATTGGTTGCCAGGTTCTGATAGGAATGCATGGTTGTGGGAAAATCGCTCGAGCTTGTATACCCCCCAATGATGGCTTCGCCGTTACTGTCGATCTTCAAGCACGTCGAATATTCAGTATAAAAGCCGTCCCAGAATGCGCTATCCAGGAAGTCGGTGCCATTCTGGTTGATCATCGAAAAATATAATATTCCATGAATACCGCCGATAGACCCCATCTTGCTTGGAATGTCCTTTGAGTTAGCGTATCCGGTAAAATAGACACAACCATTGTATACCCCGATATCACCTAGAAGATCTCCACTCGAGCCTCCGATAAAGGTGGAATAGATGAGCCTGTCTCCCGTGGAATTCAATTTTGTAATGGTGAAGTCATCAGCACTTTTGTGAGTTTCCTGTATTACACCGGATGTGGTCGGGAAGTCGGGGCTGGCCGAATTTCCTCCGATGTAAATGTCATGACAGCTATCGACCTTGACCGCAACAGGCTGGTCGGCCGTGTATCCGCCGATAACCGTTGCGAAGACAACTCCTGTCCCCGTGCTGTTCATCTTGAGAAGATAATAATCCACTCCCCAATAGGTGGTATTGTAAACACCCGGTGTGATCAGCGGGGGAGGCCCGTAGATCATCGAAAAAATGTAGGTACAATTTGTTTCATCCTTTGCGAAATCGACAGGATAACCCGCACCAGTTAAAACTGTGGAATATATCAGAGGGTCAATAACGAGGGTTTCATAAGGTTCCTTATCCACATCGAAACCATAGCTATCCTTTCCTGTCCTCTTAAACTCTACCGGGACATCTTCACGTTCATCGCTCATAGCTTTAAGGTCTTTGTCCATTATCGACGCCATATTCAAGAGAGAGATCGAGAGCGTATCACCGTCTATGTCGAGGTCGGAGTGACCTGAGATCCCGAGGTCAATATTTCCCGGATCGCCCCCCGGATGGACGATGATATCATATTTAAGGTGTAGTCCAGAATAATAATATTCGATATCGATGTAATCCCAGACGTCCTTGTATCGTATCCTCTCGTAACTTTTTGCACCAGTCATCCATCTTCCAGAATCATTCCCCAGGAAAAAATTGGTGGGGAATCCTATTTCACAAATCCCGATGGGGTTCGAAGCTTCAGAACCTTTAAAGGTGATAAAAACCGGATTATGAGCATTCCATATACCATAGATAACTACTCCTTCTGAAAAAATGGCGTTTCCGAAATCTGTCATTGTGGAGAAAAGTATATCTCCATCCCATTGCCCGATGTTCTCGGTAAAGAAACCAAGGCCGATATATCCTGTATCCGACTGTGATGCTTGTTCTGATCCCGGTATTATTGCAGTTTCAAATTTAGAAAATTGACCGCTGACCATTGAAAGGATCTGGAATGATACCATCAATGCTATCGCAATCACCAAAGAGCCATGTATCACTTTAATGCGAATCCCTCCACCAAGGATCCTTATCCTCTAGTTGATAATGGAAAAATGATTAAATAACAGGTTTGGTAGTGGAATTATACAATTATTTAAGTTTTATTGTACGGAAAAGATCCGTGTGTTATCACAGGAGATGAGAGACCCTTCGTGCAGCTCATCCATAAAAGGATTTAATATGGGGGCCACCTGTTCCAGTTTGTGGGAACCCAGGTCGAATGTCACAATTGCGGAGCCGGGATGAGGTTCAACCCCGAGACCCGGGGATTGCTGTGCGATCACTGCGGTTCAAAGAGGATCATTGCTTATGACAACCGACAGGCCGAGGAAAGGGACCTTGAGAGTGCCCCCGTAACGAAGGTCCATGATCCTGGGATACAGACCTTTCAATGTGGATCCTGCGGAGCCATGATCTCCACGGGAAGGAACATAACCGGCGAATGCCCGTTCTGCGGCTCCGAATTTGTAAAGGAACTGCAGCAGGGGGACGATATTATCAGCCCCACGCATGTGATCCCTTTCGGGGTCTCTCCGTATCGGGCAAAGGAATTGTTCAGGACCTGGGTGGGGAAAGGCTACTTCAGACCGAACGATCTGATGAAGATCAAGAGACTTGATAAGATCAAGGGGATATACGCTCCGTTCTGGACCTATGACTGCAGCACCCATGCGGATTGGGCAGCGGAAAGTGGATACTACTACTGGGAGACCGAGACATACACTGCTTACGTTAACGGGAAGCATGTCACAAGGACAAGGCAGGTCAGAAAGACCAGATGGGTGCCATCGCGGGGCCAGAGGGATGACAGGTTCGATGACATTCTGGTCCTCGCCTCCAGAGGCATCAACGAGGATATGGCAGAAAAGGTCTATCCCTTCCACTTGGATGCTCTCGTAACATACAAACCGGAATTTCTATCCGGCTGGATGGCCGAGGAATATTCCATCGGTATCCACGAGGGATGGGGAAAGGCGATGTCCAAGGTCAAAATGATGGTCCGTCAAAGATGCGGCGGTGACGTGCCCGGGGACACTTACAGGTCCCTAAACGTGAGAACCACTTTCTCCGATAGAAAATACAAGCATATCCTTCTCCCGATATGGTCAGCCTCGTATCATTACCGAAAAAAGCTCTACCACTTCCTTATCAATGGACAGACCGGAGAGGTCCAGGGAGAAAAACCCATATCCTGGATCAAGATCGCGATCGCTGTCGCAGCGGGACTTGCTGCCGCTGGACTTGTCCTGTTCCTCTATCTGAACCTATCATGATCTCTCATGACCTGGGTATGGACCCATCCTTCATATGGGCCGTCCGTACATCGATGTTTTTGTTATCCGGTAAAAAGATTTTTCTAGTCCATCATGTTGCAGGGTTCACGGAGTTTCGATCGATGGGGAACCATAAGGAAGGACCGATCGAGTACATGATCGAGGTCAAGGGACTTGTAAAGACCTACGGCAGCATCAATGCCGTTAATGGACTGTCCCTGAAGGTAAGAAGGGGTGAGGTGTTCGCATTCCTCGGCCCCAACGGTGCCGGCAAGACGACAACGGTCGAGATGATAGAAGGCATCAGGACCCCGACAGAGGGCTCCATCTCCGTAATGGGAAGGGACCTTTCCAGGGATAAGAACTGGATAAAGGGGAATATGGGGGTCCTCCCCCAGGAGTTCTCATCCTTTGACAATCTGAAGGTGCGTGAGACGCTCAGGTTCTATGCCTCACTTTACGGAAAGAGCAGGGACGTAGACGGTCTCATCGACCTCATGAACCTGAAGGAGCATTCGAAAAAACTCTACAAGAACCTGTCAGGTGGTTTAAAACAAAGGGTAGGCATCGCAGCCGCACTTGTGAACGATCCGACCATCG
>JAFGJI010000116.1 GCA_016929175.1 Thermoplasmatota archaeon
CAAGCGCCATCTTCTCGAGACCTTTCCTGGAGCTTTCCTGGAAAGTCCTGTCGGGGTTCCTCCGCCTCCATTTCCGAAGCATTCTACCGAAGCATTCCTCGTTGAAGGCAAGCGGGACCGAAAGAGCATTCGCAACAGCCTCGACAGTGACATCGTCGTGGGTCGGGCCCATGCCTCCGCTTATCATGACCATATCGTATTCATCCTCTATGTAATCCCTGAGCTCGTCCCCGATCATCTCCTTATCGTCAGGTACGATAACCCATCGCATCAGCCTTATGCCTTTTTTCAGGAGGTTCTCCGCAAGGAAGATCGTATTCGTATCCCTTGTTCTACCCAGCAGCATCTCGCTGCCGACCACAAGAACTCCTGCCTTGAATTTATGCCCGACCGGACCTCCCATGGCATCGTATACGAGCATGTTCAGATAAAACCTGCGATGGGGGGCATACTTATTCGTTGCTCGCCCGGGAGATGTCCATATCCCCCGAAGGCAGAACGGACATTACCTGATCGAGCTCTCCCCCGAGCTCTTTTGCCAGGACCTTTGCGATGTCCGATTTCCTGCCCCTTCCCGGCCGTATGATGAATATCGCTCCCTGGCAGATGTCCCTGACAGCTTCCACGGAACCTAACATGATCTTGGGGACGCCGTCGATATAGACCGTTCCGACGGCTCCCTCGAGCGGGAGTTTGTCAAAGAAGTTCTTCCTTCCCCTTATGATGAACGATCCCTTGGGGAGGAACTCCCCGGACCCCGGTGTCCGGCTGACCTGGTCAGGAAGCACCCAGTAGCCTCCTGCAGCTCCGACCTTGGCGTGCCATGCCTTCGAGTTAAGGACAGCAAAGTGGACCGCCTGCCTCTTGGAGTTCTCATCGGCCTCCTGGCCTTTCTCTATCCTGAGAACGACGCTGGATGCCCCCGAGATGTCCGCATGTGCATAAATGTCGGAATCCCTCATGAACTTCTTGACCACTCTCTCGTTGGTCCTTGAATCCCTCCCACCGATCATGAGGACCCTGCCGGAAGTGAAGGACCATCTGTATGTCTCGAACCAGAACTTCCGGAGGGTCTTCCCTTTTGCATCTTCCGTTTTTTCAGCCTCGTCACGGGCTTTTTCCAATTTGTTCCTGGATAGTTCGAGAGCGGTCTTTATCCCTTCCAGTTTCCTTTTTGCTGTCTTGGACCTGTTGTAGAGCAGTTCTGCGTTCTGATTCAGGTCGAGCGATGTCTCCAGTTCTGCGGTTCGAACCCCTGCATCCGTGTTCAGCCTTATCCTTATCCTTCCATTCCTCGGATCTGTCCCGGGCTCGAATCCCTCAACGTCGGGGAACCTCGATGTGTCCTTGAGGTATTCCCTGGCATCGAAACCTTTCAGAAGGGGGTCGATCCTGGCATAGTCGAGATAGAGGGCATCGGCGATCAACCTCGCATCCTCTGCTTCGGCCTCCTTCTCCGATCTTGCCTTCTCCTGGGCGTCGATCATCGCTTTAATCTTCTGGACCTTGCGCGACCTCTCCTCCTCTTTACGGACCTCTCCCGGGGCTTCCTCCTCGAACATGTGGAGTTCCAGGGCCTGGTTTATCGACCCCATCTCGGTATAGTGGTCTCCCCTTCCGGCCGTGGCCCCTTCGGAATATATGGAACGCACCCTGGACGGTCCAGCATCCCCCCAGAAGGACCCGAGAAGTGCAGGCTCCACAAGGACTGGCTCACCTTCCAGGAAATGAACGTAGATGTCCTTCTCGTCAAGCACCTCGTCCAGGAGCCCCCTCAACTCCTGGAAAAGCCTCTGGACCTCCTCAGGGGTAAGACCCTTCGGGTCCGCTTTCTTGTCCAGATCTGCGCGGAGACAGACCTCCTCTGAGTAATTGGGAGGCAGACTGCACCGCTTGATGAGGAACCTTACAAGGTCCTCCTTCGAGTTCTCCACGAGCAGGTTCATCGCTTCCAGGGTAAGCTCGAAGGCATCTATACCCGTGGGCGGGGGCTGGTAAGTCTCCCCCCGCTTGATGGTCCTGGATGCCCATGCCTTGGATGTGAACGGGGCCTGGATGGTGTCTCCCTTTACAAGAACCGCGTTTCCGTCCCCGAAAAGCTCCAGATACAGACGCCAAGGTTCTTCTTCCCCCTGAGAAGGGTTGAATGTCAGACATACGAGCCTGTCCATGTCCACCTGTGACACGTCCCTGAGAACCCTGTTCGCAAGGGACCTCCTGAGCTTCATGGCAAATGGCGAGGGGGTGCCGGGCATCTCCCGGTTCACCTTGGGGGATATGAACAGGTAACCCCCCATCTTGAAATAGAGGTCGAACCTGACGTAGCTCCCGCCTCCCTCGCCAAGAGAGATCCCTTCCTGCGGTGCCTCGGGTTCCTGGGAGCTTTCGAGAAGGATGTCCCTGAAACGTCCGTAAGGATCGGCCTCCTCGAGTAGCGACCGTTTGATGGCGAAGCGGAGTATCAGCGTGTCGTAATCTATCTGATAGGCCTTCTGGAAGAAGGCGCCCTTGACGGCTTTTGCTTCCATCACGAACCTTCTGACTGCCATGGAGGAAAGACTTTTCTTCAGCATCACGCTCCTATCGCCCCCCTGTATAAAAAAGCTCTCGATGACCGGCAATGATGCGGGGTCGAAAAATGAATTGGACGAAACCATAAATTAGTGGGTGAACCATCAAGCGACACCGTTGTGTCAATATAAAAAATGGGGGAAAAAGGAGGGTCCGGTATGGAAGAAGAGACCATTGTTGATGTGGAGAGAAAACTGGTGGGAAGATCACCCTACAGATACCATCTGGATAAGGACACAAGAACCCTGCCTGCCGATTCCGGGTTCGGTGCCGTCGGTGCCAAGATGGACCCGAAGACAGGTGCGCTCATGTACGATAAGTACGAGGATTGGATAACCAAGGAGAAGATATTCAAGGAAGAGATAAAGGAGTCGAACATCCGCTTCTCGGACGACTCCAGTGCGGTCATAATCTTCAGGGAGAAGGAAAATGTAAGACTGTCCGTGGACGGAGAGGTCGTTGACCATCTTTCACGAGGCAGGGTGATGCTGGAGAACAGATCAGAGAAGGACCGGATCTGGGATATCAGGGTCGGGCTGCACGATGACACCGGGATCGCGGTCCTTGACTTTGACAGGATCGGGTCCCAGGAGATCGAGCCCGGGAACAGAACAGAGAAGGATTATTCCATAGACCTTCCCGGACCTTCCATCGCCTTGGAAGAGGTGATCTCCACCCATCCCGATCTTGCAGAATCGAGGATCATCTGCCGGGGGTCGGAGACCCATGCCACCCTTCAGCTCGGCCTGAAGAACCTTGCGATAATACCATACAGGAATGTAGTGGTCAGGAAGGCGGTCCCCGGGGAGCTGAAGAACATCATGTTCCCGGAGGACTCCCTGGAGGGGGTGGCCATAGAGGATGGGGAGCTCGTGTGGAGGATCCCGGACCTCGGGCCCGGGGAGATGAAGGTCCTGAGGTACGAAGGGGACCTCGATCCGAACATCAACGACAGGATACCGACCGGCGATGTGAACCTGACCGCGATCAGTGATGACATAATTACGAACATAGTCATTGATTCCTTCGAGGCGATGTGCAGGAACATGTACGCCATAGAGGCGGACGAGACCGAAGAGCCCGGGGAGTGGATATGCAGGTTCGTCGTCGAGAACACCTCATTGTTCGAAGTGGAGGTCCTCAGGGTCGAGGTCAAGGACCCGAAAAGCGGTCGGATACTTGTAAACCTCGAGGATCCGGGAATATATCTGGGCCCGGGCAAGCGGTGGGAGACCGATCCCTGGATGATATCGCAGGAGGAGAAACCGAAGTTCATCAAGAACCTTGTCCTGAACGTGGTCCCCGGACTTTCCAGGAAGGTCTCGTATGATCTGACCAAGGAGGGCGGCAGTTTCCATCCCGCCTCCCTGTCCTTCAAGAAAGTGTTCGACAGGAAGAAGGTGGAGGCAAGAAGGACAACGGACCTGGTCGCGACCCTGACCGTGGAGAACACCGGGAATGCTGACATCGATCAGGTTTTCATCAGGGACTCACTTCCGAGATATTTCCTTCCTCCCCGGATGGAAACCATAACGGTCGAGAAGGCAGGGATGCCACTTTCCGACAATGTGGGGGTGCAGGTGGACCCCGAGCAGGCGGACCCGACGGAGGACCAGGTTTTCTACATACGGGTGGATGACCTGTCGAAGTTCGGAGCCCCTCTCAGGAATGGTGAGAGGATCGTTATCAGGTATACCACCACCATCCACCGGCCCGAGCCCGATGAAAGGATAGAAGCTCCGGCAGAGGTCGATGCAAGGACTTGCCTTCCCGGTCCCGTGATCAAGGGAGAGGACGTTGTCGGTGCACCGGCGATCGATACGCTGCAGGTGGTAAGGAAGTTCTCCATCGGAAAGTCGATCGAACAGGGGTCCCGGCCCGGAGAATACCATATCGGGCTTCATTATCGCAACAGGGGTGCCGACCCGATAATCGACCTGAGGATCAAGGATATCATTCCCGAGAACTTCAAAGGGTCTGACTATTCCATCCAGCCAACATTGGATACCGATAATGAAGGCATCACCATGCTTGAATGGACCATTCCCCGGGTGGACCCGAAACAGAGCGTGGTCATATCCTATTCCATAACGGGGGAGGGAGAATACCACCCCTCGGACGCACAGATATTCTACAACAGCGAGGATTGAGGCAGGAGCGATATGGACATCGATCCGCTATCGGGAGCTTTCGGAATTCAAGGTCTCCGACCGGACGGGGCCTTTTTTACATGGGCAGGTCTATCTCCTTCCTTGCTTCCCCCGGTCCTTTTGGAGCCGCTCTTTTTATCATGATCATCGGACTTCCCATTTCGGGGACGGGACCCATCCGGAGGTCCCTCCTTGCCATTCGTTTTCTCCTCCCCGTCCTCTTCCTTGCTTCGCACAGCCTTTATCAGGAAATGGAGTCCGAGATCCAGTATGAAAGGTGAGGCAACGATCACCACAAGGGCGATCCACAGGTTCCTCTCGGAATTCGAATGGATCTTGTTTCCCCCGTTACCCTCCAGCTTCAGCTTGATGATCCCGAACCAGGGAAGCTCCCCCACCGACTTTCCGATTATCCATTCCCGTTTCACTGGCTGGATCCATGAAGGCTCGGAACCTCCGAAGGAGGAGGTCTGGTCAATGTCCTCGTTGTCATCGCCCTTGGTAAGGAAACCGCTGTGGGGGACCACGCCGTACATCCGGAACTTGTAGAGGATGGTCGCCACGTTGATCTCACGTATGCCTCCGCTCGATCTCTCGGGCCATTCGTAATCCTTGATGATGAACCTGTCCATGATGTTCCTCAGACCCAGGGATGGTACGTCATACCCGCCCCCCTGGCCTGTCTCGGTGTTGTATGTTGACGAATTGAATTCTATCCAAACGACCGCCCGATGGATTATTGCGGTCCTGGTCTCGTTCCCGTTAGGTCGGAAGATGATCACATCCCCGTAGGAATCGTAGGTTCTGTGGCCTGACATGACACCTTCCACGTAAGTGACGGGGCCCCTGCCCTCTCCCAGTTTCTTCACGAATACAAGGTCACCGGTATCGATCACTCCTATCGAGGAGCTTTCATCGGAATGCTCCATCGAACCCGATTGGACCACAACCAGCGGAGGCCAGTTTCCCGTGTAGGTGTGGAGCGCCCCTATGATTATCAGAAGTACGATCATGGCACCTATGAAATCGAAGATGAAAGACCTGGACTCGTTCCAGATCCTTGTGCGGAGGTCCTCTTTCTTCGATCCTTCATCCTCCTTTGGAACCCTGTCCCGGGGCGGCCTTCCGTTGGTATCGGGGTCCTTCCGGGGACCTTTCCCCCTGGAGGTCTGCCCGGGGGCCCTATCCTCTCTGGTGGTGGACGTTTTCTGCACGGGTCTCGCTGTGGTGTAAGTCCCCCATTATAATAAGTTTTGTGCGTGGAGGTCCCGATGGGTGGGATCTGTCTGGATATGTTTTTAACCTCTCCGATCCCTATACCGTCATGGATCACCTTCTGGTATGCGGCAATCTGAACATGGACACGATCCTTACGGTCGATTACCTGCCAGAAGAGGGTCAGTCCACCCCCGTGAGGGCGATCAGGAGGGAGTTCGGAGGCTGCGGGGGAAACATATCCCTGGCAGCTGCAAAACTTGGGGTACCTGTCATTATCTCATCGGTTGTGGGAAAGGATTTCGATGAGGGATACAGAGAGAGGCTGCTGAATTCCGGTATCGACCTTGGACACCTCACGGTGGACGAGGAGCTCCCGTCGCCCTTCTGCCTGGTCCTTTCCGCCCCGGGAGGTAAACAGGCATATGCGTTCATGGAGGGTGCCATGGGAAGGCAGATGGATGTCGAGCCTCCCCTTTCCTCCAAGAACAAGATCGGTCATTGCCACATTGCCACCTCGCA
>JAFGJI010000117.1 GCA_016929175.1 Thermoplasmatota archaeon
GAAGAAGAACATCCATCCGTCGATATGGAGCCATCATCCATTTCAGACGGGGAGGCCGGGGCAGAGGGGCCCATTCTCCCGACCTTTAAGCGGCCGAATACCCTTCCCGGTGAGGAAAAGGACGAGTTCATCGTCGAAAGGATCATGGAACTGAAGGAGATGCTGGCCGAAGGGGAGATCGATCAGGAGATGTACGAGACCCTGAGGAACAGGCTCGTCAACCAGCTGGACAGTTGATCATGACCGGCCGACGGACCTCATCTTGGAATCCATGGAAATGTCCCTGTCGAACCTGATATCCACCTTCAAAGAAAGTGATATTCTCTGAGAACCCTCGGCCTTCACTGCCTCGACAGCGGCCTCAGCGGCGCGGAACATCTCATCAAGGGTGGCGGCCTCAAGGATCGTTCCCATGGCCGTAACCTGGTACGCTATACCCGTCCCGTGGACGGCATCTATGGCTTTTTTCACATATCTTGACAGCGATGGGCCGCTGTCCATGGGGGAAACTATTAAAAAACCAACATACATAAAGAGCCCGCCGGCCCTCGAATCCACCCTGTTCTATAAAAAGCATTTTATAATCGGGGTTGATAACCGGCTAGGGGCATGGGACCTCCTGCGGAGAAGTATAGATGGAAAAGAGCAGCTTCAAGGTATCAGCAGAAGTTCTGCAGAGGAACGCAATGAAATCCTCTATCCGCGACCTGAACGCGGAGTTCCAGATGAAGGGCGGATTGGTCACCCCCTCGAAGAAGGGGGACACATATCAGCTCTCCCATCCCGACGAGGTCTATCTGGAGGAGTTCCGGATACGCCTCTTCAAGGAGCTTGGACTCCTGGAGGAGAAGGACATACCCAAGGAACTGAAGGGGCCACAGGCCCCTCCGCCCAGATACGGTGACCATCACATGCTCCGAAGGGGGTGGAACGTTCGGAGCCAGAAAGAGATCAGGCAGGGTGTCTACGACGATCGGGACAGGATGAAGGCGGAGGGGACCGAATATCTGAAAATGGAAGAGGGAAGGGGCCGCTTCAACGATCGATGGGAAAAGGGACCCCGCAGGGATGAAAGGACGGGGCGCCACCCGGGAAGGGATGGATCCAGAAATTTGCCTCGCGATGCCCCGGGAGAATTCCCGGGACCGTCTTTAGGGCAGGGAGCGCCTGGTACTGACGAGGAAGGGGAAGATGGCACCAAGTCCTTCGAGGAGAGGTGGGGGGACATATCCTCCCTGATTGAGATCATCAATGAAGCCATTGATGAAGGTGCGGTCGATGACGGTATGATCATCAGATACGCTTACAACAAGGGTGTCCAGGAAGAGGATGTCAGGAAGCTCAAGAAGGTCCTCTGGGACAACAGATGCAGGGGCAAGCGGGAGAAATGCCCACACGGAAAGAAGAAGCTCCGCTTCGAGGAACTCATGAAGGTCTGCTCGGGGAAGGTCGAGGGGTGGGACCGGATCGACTCGCCGTTCATCAGGTTCCTGGACAGGTGGAACGCCAACATGGATAAGATGTATGGCCCCTATCGTGACAGGATCGTAAGGGTGAAAGGGAAGGTAAGCTCCTGCAAGCCTGTACATCGAAAAGGCCACGAGCACCTGAAGGTCCTCGTATACGATACCCTGGTGACAGACCTGGAGAATGGAGGCACTCCGGGGGAAACGAGGAAGCTCTGGATCAAGATCACCCTTCATGATTTCCAGAACATACTCAAGGATACGAAGGTCCATATCGATGACCAAATATCCTTCGTTGGCAAGTGCATATACGACAAATATTTCCACGATTACTGGATCATCGATCTGAAGGAAATGGAAGTACTGGAAGAGGGGGGGGGAGAGGTCCTTACAGCCCCGATGCCTTGAGATCATAAAAGTTCCACAAAGCAGAGTTCCTCATCCTCAAGCGATCCATGTTCGAGCCTGAGCGTGTAGGTTCCCTCCGTCAGCACCAAGCCTCCCTCGTATCGAGGGCTTATCATCTCCACTGGAGGGTCAAGGCACAGGAAACCTTTTCCGTATCCGGCTATGATGTAGGATACCATGAACCGCTCCGAGGAGCCGTTCAGGGAGCCCCCCATTTCCACACGTTCAACCACCGAACTGCCCCAGTGCCTGATCTCAAGGTTCACCTCCACAACGCTACCGACACCACCGTCCATGACCGCCCTTACCATATCAAGCATGTCGGCGATCTCATTCTCCAGGGCATCCACCGTCATGTTCACGGAAAGGTTCTGGTAGGCCGACCAGACAGCCGGTACGGTCATGGAGGTCAGTACGGCGGCGACCAGTATGCTCATGGGTATATCCGAAATACCGAGGTTTGACGCACTCATTCCCCGCATGTCCCCTGAACATCGTGGCGACCTCTATAAAACCTTTAACCTTCCATTATCTTGAAGGATGGTTCAATGTTTATGCTGTCCGGGTCCCCGAGCAGGTCCTTCAATGTTCCGGGATCCATGGTTTCCCTTTCCTGGGGTCCGGTCTTCTGAAGTGATTTGGAGATGAAGGCCCCTTCCATTTCCCCGGTCCCCCCTGAAGTGATGAGTGCAAAGTGTATGCCTTCAGGGTCCGGAAAGGCCGATGCGAGCCTTGACCTGACCTCGATGTTCGTCATCCCTTCAGGAACCCTCAGGGATACAAGGGCGGGAGGGAAGATATCGGTCCTCGTGGGATCGGAGGGAATGCTCAAAGTACCCACGCTGAACGGTCCGCCATCCTCCCTCAGTGCCGCCCATGCGGACTGGGGGGCAGGCAGGCCCCTCGAGTTCGACGCAGATTGCAATATGGGGGGAAGGACCGACCTGAGCCCGAAAGGGTCCTCCGGAGTTGAGCAGGTGCTCTGTCCTCCGACAATTATGCACCCCGGTCTCAGAGGCCCGTCGAGAAGTATCGAGGCGATCCTCAGGGGGTCGAGACCGGACCCATTTCTGCTGTCTTGGTGGAGGAGGAATGAAAAGCACGACATCCCCACCTTGATGAGCAGGGACGAGACCTCCACCGCCCCGGCCATTCCGGTCGCCCCTTCCGTTGATGTCAGCAGGACGACAAGAGGCCTTCCCAGCACCAAAGGGGCTATCCTGTCCATATCCAGCCTGAAGCATGCCCTTGCGAGGTTCATATTTCCCCCGGAGCCCTCACCGTGTACGATCCTTGATCCCACGGTCACCACGTTCATCCGTGGAAAGTTCCTTTCGGTCCTGGAATCCGTATCCAGTACGAGTACCTCGACATCAGTGCCCATATCGATGTCCCTGATCGACCTAGCGGTCCGACCTCCCAGGACCACAAGGAGTGGCGATCTTGGAAATGGTTCTTCAACGCTCACGGGAGGTGATGTGTGGTATCGATAGAAATAGATTTTCAGAAGATCACAGCAGATCCTCGATCTCGCTTGCGATATCATCGGCCGATGTCAAACCGACATGCGTGGCAGCGGTCCGGCCGTTCCCGTCGAGTATGAACATGGTCGGTATGGATGACGCGGGGAAATAGCTGTTGAGATCGGCATTGGATGCGGCGAAGGTCCAATCAGCGCCCGGATAACCCTCCTTGAAATCCCTTATCTGAGATAGTGTCTCCGAAAGGTCTGCATCCACTGATATGATGACGACCTGGCTGCCAGCGAACCTGGACCGAAGGTCCACAAGCTCGTACATTTGCTGCCTGCAAGGGGAGCACCAGGTGGCGAACATGTCGATGACCACCACCTTGCCGATGTGCTCTTTCAGGGTGATCACCCCCCTGTCCACGGTCTCAATTCCGATAAGGAGCTGGGGTAAAACGTCGGCGGTATCGTCGTCGCCGTTCGGGTCGTGGCCATCTCCCGGGTCTTCATCCTCATCCGAATTCTGTAAAAAGTAAAGTACCACCGTTGAAAAGATGAGCATGAGTACGACAGAAATTACAGCGACCGGAACGAATGGGAAGCCTTCTTTGTTTTTGTTCTCTTTCTTGACGGGTCTTCCGGAAACCTGGCTCTTTGGGACCGCTCTCTGTCTTGCCCTCATCTTCTCGGAGTAGGACCTGCCCATGGGTGGAATAACCCATTTCTGCATAAATATTGATTGGGGTGAACATGTCAGGGGGCATTCGTACCATCAAAGGACCCTGCGGAACCATTTCTCGAGAATTGAAAGCGGCAGCCTGATCATCGTGGGCCTTCCATGGGCGCAGTGAAGGGGGACCTCGCATCTGAGAAGGTCCGAGAGAAGGTCCTCCATCTCCCTGAGGGACAGCTGTTGATGGGCTTTGATCGCCCCCCTGCACGCTGTAAGGGCCATGAGGCGGTCTTTGAGAGGCAGGTCGAGAGGTTCGAACTCCGCATCGGGAGGCGAGCAGCCTTCGTGCGATTCGTTCCCCATGAGGAGATCGCGGACCACCTCGTGGGCCTCGGTTCGCCCCATGAACCTGGGGAGCCCCCTCATGACCATGCAGTTGTCCCCGAACGGTTCGATCACGAATCCCAGCCGGGCAAGTTCCTCCCCCATCGAGGAAAACCTCGAGATGGAGGAAGTGTCAAGCTCCAGATGAACAGGTTCAAGCAGCTCCTGCACACCCTGGTGTGATGTGTTGTACCTCTTCTTCAGCTCCTCCAGCCTGATCCTCTCGTGGGCGGCATGCTGGTCCACAAGGAGAAGGTCGGCACCCAGCTCGCAGAGTATGTACGATCGGTCCAGTTGTCCGATTATCCTCATCTTCAGGGAACCGGGGTCCTCCGGTAATGTGGGGGGGAGCCGTTCAAGACCCTCAACAACGGGGACCTCGCTCCACGGGTCCGCCCCAACCTCCTGAGGTCTGATCTCTCCTTCCATCAGCGGGATCTGGACCGGGGACCTGTCAATGCGTATCC